>JBGPGQ010000188.1:0-6354 GCA_041483995.1 Bacteroidota bacterium | reverse complement strand
TCGTTCATAGATGTTCCAAACATGTACGCGAATTATTTTGGAGAAGAAGGCCTTAACGACGAAGGCTTTTCGTTGAGCCTGCTTGTTCCCAACCCACTCGATTTCTATCAGGAGTTAACCGTTGAGGCGACACGGGGACCAGCCGACAACCTGAGTTTTGCCCGCAGCGCTGTTGATCGCTATCTGTATCTCGCACATCTGAAAAACTTTTGGGATCTCACCGACAACGCAACTCTCGAACTTGGCCTAAGCGGTCTTGTTGGGCCGAATGATTCATCATACTCATCCGTGATTGGGGGTGTTGACGTTACGTATAAGTGGAAGCCCGTACAATTCAATACATACCAATCGTTTGTCCTGCAGGCAGAAGCTCTCTGCAGTGATAAGAAAATAACCATGGCTGAAAAGGTCAGGTCATGGGGCATGTACACCCTGGCAACCTATCAACTGGACAAGCGTATTTTCCTCACCGGCCGGTTTGATTATTCAAATGTTCCGGACAATTCGGCGTTCGTAGAGCGAGCATACTCTGGCACGCTCGGCTGGCTGGCGACAGAATTTCAAAAAGTGGAGCTGCAGTTCAAAGCAACAGAAACGAATGCCGGTCCGCATCGTAACGAAATATTACTTCGATCTGTATTTGTCATAGGCGCACACGGCGCCCATGCGTATTAACCATAGAAGGGGATTTACAATGATATCGAACAATCGCGTGCATTTTCTTTGTGTTATGCTATCGGCTTTGCTGATTCTTTCACAACCATTGCAGGGAAAAGATAAGCTCCGTGTAGTCACGTCGCTGACAGATCTCAAAAGCATAACAGAGCTGGTGGGTGGCGACAAGGTTGACGTATTTGCTATTGCCACCGGTTTCCAGAATCCACACTTTGTGGATCCCAAGCCGAGCTATATCCTGAAACTTTCCAAGGCAGACATGTTCGTGACGATCGGATTGGACCTGGAGACGGGATGGGTTCCCCCGCTCCTCAATAGCGCTCGCAATTCCAGCATATTGCAAGGCGCTGCGGGATATGTCGATGCGTCCGTCAATGTTCCGTTGTTGCAAGTGCCGTCAAGTGTGAACCGGGGCGAGGGCGACATTCACATTTACGGAAATCCCCACTATTGGCTCGATCCCGCGATCGGGAAAGTCATGGCGCAAAACATCTATGCTGGTCTCGTACGTGTAGATCCGGACGACGAAAAGTATTTTAGTGAGAATTTGAAAAAATTCAACGAGAAGATCGACGCGAAGATCAAAGAATGGAGCGGCAGGATGTTGCCGTTCAAGGGCACGAAGATCATCGCGTACCACAACGAGTGGGTCTACTTTGAGCAGCGCTTCGGTTTGAAGATTGTGGATTTCCTGGAGCCCAAGCCCGGCATTCCGCCATCGCCTTCGCAGCTTGCAAAGGTGATCAACGAAATGAAGCGGGACAACATAAAAATTATCATCACCTCCCCATACTTCACGGCAGAGTCCGCTGACCTCGTTGCAAGAAATGCGGGCGGCAAAGTCGTCACACTTGCGACATCAGTTGGAGCAGATGAGAGCATTAAAACGTATTTGGATTTGTTCGACTACAACGTGGCAAAAATGGTTGAGGCGCTGAAATAAACTTTCCAAAGAGAACAAAGTTCAAAGGAGCAAATAGTTATGATGGACATGTTCACACAGGATTTCATTCTTAGTGCCCTGAAGGTCAGCATTATCATGGGGCTGCTGCTTTCGTACTTGGGCGTGCATGTGGTTGGGCGCGGGATTGTGTTCGTCGATCTCGCACTTGGACAGATATCAATGCTTGGCGTTGCATTTGCAAACTATCTCGAAAAGGACCCGACAGTCATTGCCATTGTGTTTACCATGGTGGGGGCGTTTCTCTTATCGTTTATCAATGTGAAAGACAAACGCCTGAAACAGGAAGCGATCATAGGCATTGTGTATGCGGTCGCATCTGCGGCGACGGTGCTTCTGATTTCAAAAGCACCTCACGGGGAGGCGGACATCTCGGAAGTGTTGTTCGGAAGCTTCTTTACCGTTTCGACGACCCAGATCGAGATCATGGCGGTTGTGTTTGGAGTGATCGGTCTTGCACATGTGATTTTCCGGAAACAATTCTTTGAACTGACCGAGAAATTCGAAAACCACCAGTTGGAACATGTCGGCGTTTTCAACCCCTGGAATTTTCTCTTCTATCTTTCCATCGGGCTTACCATCGTGCTGGCCGTCCGTGCCGGGGGCGTCATTCCAGTGTTCTCGTATATTGTTGTGCCGCCTGTTGCTGCCATCCTTCTCACACGCAAGAAGGGTGGACTTGTTCTTACTGCAATGCTGATCAGTGTTCTGGGAAGTTTCTTTGGGATTTACTTCTCAACGCACTTTGATTTTCCTGCGGGTTCCTCCGTAGTTGCTATTCTTGGAGTCATCTTTCTCCTCGCAGCATTGGCGAGATTACTCAAAGGGAGGAACAGTGCGGGGGAAAAAGTGGCATAATGTCCAACCGATCTATGCCCGCTACTTCGAATGTGCAACATTTGTGCGACCGCTCTTCTTCCATCCCGTTATCATCGAGAGGAAATTATCCCAGCCGGAGATCGCAACCATAAAGAGATGTCCGCCGGTGAAGAGGACAAACATGGCTGTGCAGAAGAAATGAAACATTCGCGCATACTCATATCCACCGAACAGTGAAGTGACGCCACTGAACTGGACCGGCCAGTAAATTGCAATACCACTGATGATACTGGCGAGTCCAAGAAAAGGGATGGATGTGTAGGCGATCTTTTGTAGAGGGTTGTATTTTTTCTGAGGCGGATGGTCTTTCCTGATTCTCATGTAGTAGAGAATCATCGGTAAAATTCCTGGGACATCCGTCCTGTTGAGGAGCGTTGTGCTGCGCCCGTGCTTGGTGAGAATATTGTATGCAACGTACGCGATGCCGTTGATTACAAGTATCCACATTGCAAAGAAATGCCAGGGTCTCGCTCCGCCCAGCCAGCCGCCGAGCGTGAAGGTAGCCGGAATCTTGAAATCCCATATCGGCGACGCGTTGTAAATCCTGAACCCACTCGTCACCATGATGGTGAGCGCGATAAAATTCACACAGTGACTCAGGCGAATGAAGAGTGGATGCTGGCGTTCTTTGTGTTGTTTCATAAATTAATCCCTTTGGTAACAATAGACCATCTAAAAAGTATCACTATGTCATTGCGAGCCGCTTTTGCGAAGCAATCCTACCTTTCCGCGCTAATATCAGATTGCTTCGTCGCTTGCCCTGCAGGGCTTCGCTCCTCGCAATGACAACTTCTGCAACACCTTCTTCAAACTCCCTTATCCGGCTTGCAATATGGACACGGCTGCAGGTGCTGCGCAATCGCATCGGCTACACTGATTGTTGTTGTGTGTGCTATGTTGACTTTACCGTAGCCTGCCCTGTGATAGCTCTTCGTTTTCTTGATGACAACGACGCGAGCCTCATGATGTGTAGTACATGACTCGTTACATACTACAATTAAGCAAGAAAGCAGAAAGTTGCCATGGTTTTGAAATACCAAGGTCTATCTGAGCAACAGGAGTCTTCTTGTCTGAACCAAACCACCTGCCCGCAGTCGGTAGAAGTACGCTCCACTTGCAACATTGGCCGCATTCCATACTCGCTTGTAAGTTCCAGGCGACAGCTCTTCAGAGAGAAGGACAGTTATCTCTCTTCCCAACGCATCAAAGACTTCCAGTGAGACGAATGATTTCGATGGAAGTTCGAATACAATAGTTGTCGCTGGATTGAATGGATTTGGGTAATTCTGTTCAAGTCTGAAATCAATCGGCAAGGCACCCGGGAGAGTTTCCACCGAAGTGATTTCCGACAATGGTCGTCTCCACACACCGGCGGCAGTAGTCCCGACAAAGAGATTCGAACCCGAGATGGCAAGGGACAGGATATTATTGTTCGTCAGGCCGGTATTGACCGGAGTCCAGTTTGTGCCGTTGTTGGTGGAACGAAAGACCCCGCCGCTGTCAGTTCCGGCAAAGAGATGCATGCCTACCACGGCAAAACCGTAGATACGAGAGTGCGTCAAACCGGTATTGACCGGAGTCCAGCTGGTGCCGTTGTTGGTGGAACGAAAGACCCCGCCGCCAAATGTCCCGGCAAAGAGATTTGTCTCCGAGAGGACAAGAGTGTTGACAAAGAGATTGGTTAAACCGGAATTAACCGGAGTCCAGTTTATGCCGTTGTTGGTGGATTGAAAAACCCCGCCAAACGTTCCCGCGAAGAGATTTCCCGACAGGTCGGGAACAAGCGACCGGACACTAGTGTTCGTCAAACCGGTATTGACCGGAGTCCAGTTTGTCCCATTGTTGGTGGAACGAAAGACTCCGGCATTGGTCCCTGCGAAGAGATTCGCCCCCGAGAAAGCAAGAGTGGAGACAGCGGGATTGGTCAAGCCGGTGTTGACCGGAGCCCAGCTTGCGCCGTTGTCGCTGGAACGATAGACGCCGGTGCCCTCTGTCCCTGCGAAGAGGTTCGTCCCCAACATGGTAAAGGCATTGACAGTAATAGCAGTCAAACCGAAATTAACCGCAGACCAGCTTGTGCCGTTGTTGGTGGAAAGAAAAGCCCCGTAGCTATTGGTCCCGGCAAGAAGATTTCCCGAAAAGTCAGGAGCAAAAGACCGGACCTCAGTGATCGGCAAGCCGATCGCGGTCCAGTTTGTGCCGTTATTGGTGGAAAGAAAGAGCCCGCCATACGACCCGGCAAAGAGATTCGTGCCCGAGACTGTAAGAGATCGGACGTCGGTGCCCGTCATGCCGGTGTTGACCGGACTCCAGTTAGTGCCGTTGTTTGTAGAGCGATAGACGCCGCCGCCATTGGTCCCGGCAAAGAGATTTGTGCCAGAGACGGCAAAAGCGTTGACAAAAAGACTTGTCAAACCGGCCTTGACTGGACTCCAGCTTGCCCCGTTGTCGGTGGAACGAAAGACGCCGCTGCCGTCAGTCCCGGCAAAGAGATTCCCCGACAGGTCGACAGCAAGGGAGTAGACACTGGCGCCGGTGCCGCTCGGCAACCCGGTATTTGCCGGACTCCAGCTTGCCCCGTTGTTGGTGGAACGAAAGAGGTTGCCAAAAGCCGCCCCGGCAAAAAGATTCGTGCCCGAGACGGCAAGAGAGTAGACAAAGAGATTGGTCAGACCGGTATTAACCGGACTCCAGTTAGTGCCGTTGTTGGTAGAGCGATAGACGCCGTCGCCGTTGGTCCCGGCAAAGAAATTCGTGCCCGAAATGGCAAGAGCGTAGATAGGACCGCTGTTCGCCGCACCGCTCAGGATCCAGCTTGTCCCGTTGTTCGTGGAACGATAGACGCCGTTAGCCCCGGCAAGGAAAGTCGAGCCCGAGACGTCAAGAGAGTAGACAGCGGGACCAGAAGCGGTGAAACCGGCATTGACCGGAGTCCAGCTTGCCCCGTTGTTGGTGGAGCGATAGACGCCGTAGCCGTTGGTTCCTGCAAAGAGATTCGTGCCCGAGACGGCAACGCACAAAACATTACCTGCATTGGGACCGTTGGTTTGGATCCATTGAGCAAGCAATGGATCCGTGGTGAAAAGGTAAAACGCCACAAAGAGGCATTCCGCTTTCACTTGTGTAAGTAGGAACTTTTTTTTCATCGGTTACTCCTTTCAGCACCTCTGGATGACATCGTTCTGGAGATCTCCTCTGATTGCAATAAACAAACTCTTGGATGGTTTCTGCGGCGACCGGATCACTTCAGCACCATAAGTTTCCGTACTTGTGCAAACCTCTCAGCCGACTCACCCGGCCCTGCCTCAAGCCTGTAGAAGTACACACCGCTGGACACAGATGACCCAGCCGCGTTGTGTCCATTCCACATCACCGATTTCGTTCCCGGTTCCTGCATTTCCTCGACAAGCCTGACAACCTCCTGTCCAAGAATATTGTAGATGGTGAGAACAACATGGCTCTGCCTTGGCAGAGCATACGCTATTGTCGTTGATGGATTGAACGGGTTGGGATAGTTCTGGCTCAGCAGGAACCCGCCCGTGATGCCCGCGTGCCGTTCCTCCTCCACCGATACGACACCGCCGTTCGTCGTGCGACGTATCGTTCCACTAGCTCCTACCGCAGTCCCTGTGTTGGCGTCGGTGAAGGAGACGCCCAAGAGCGCATTCGTCGTCCCGCTCGACTGGCTTACCCATGTTGCGCCGCCGTTGGTCGTGCGGCGTATCGTTCCACCATCTCCTACCACCGTCCCTGTGTTGGCATCGGTGAAGGAGACGCCATAGAGCCCATTCGTCGTCCCGCTCGATTGGCTTACCCATGTTGCGCCGCCGTTGGTCGTG
>JBGPGQ010000187.1:0-6357 GCA_041483995.1 Bacteroidota bacterium | reverse complement strand
TATAAGCATTCAGCGCTTCGACATCCATATTCAAACCAAAATATGCCTTCCCCAGTTTGGCCTGGTCTTCAGACTTGATGGCATTCCGTCGCTGTAACGCGCCGAATGCATCAAGTGCGTTTTTATACTCCTTAATTTCCACCAACGAATGCGCGTAGATCCTCCAGATATCAACCGATGAAGAATCCAATTCCAATGCTTTCATGGAGGCCTTGACGGCGTCAGCAAAGTCCTCAGCTCCAAACACTGCCTTCGCATAGAGAACTGCCCCTTCAACCGAGTTCGGCTGCAACCTTGTAAAAGTTCTCAACGCGGAGACGCCCTTCTTGGGTTGTTTGGCAAGAACGTAAATCCTTCCCTTCTGGAAAAGTGCATCTGCAAAGGTTGAGTCGATCGCTATGACGGCATCGTATTCCTTTACCGCTTCGTTGTACTGTTTGTTTTTTTCAAGAGCCCGCGCAAGCTTGAAGCGCGCTGTGATGTTCCTCGGTTCGAGCTCCGCAGCTTTCTGGTAGTTGATGATCCCGAGAACCAGCACGCCTTGTTTCATGTATGCATCGCCCAGTGCAGAATAAATTGCAACATTGTCGGGCGAGGATTCTTTTGCTCGTGCAAGATAGATGATTGACGCATCAACCGAGTCTGCCGAAAGAAGTGCATATCCAAGGGCAGCACTGACTTCGCCGTTCTTCGGTGCTTCTTTTGCAGCGCTCCGGTAATTCTTCAGTGCGTTGTCAATATCATTCTTTTTGAGATACGCATCCCCAAGGGTTTTCAATGCATCAACATTTTCGTCATCGGCCCGAACAGAAGCTTCCAGGTAACCTATCGCACTGTCAATATCATGCCGGACGTAGGCTATGCTTCCGAGATAATAATTGCTCTCAGCAACTTTCTGCCCCGCCTTCACGGCGTCCCGGAAAGCCGTGACAGCGGCGGTTGTATCCCGTCCGGAAAGGGATGCTTTGGCTTTGTTGTAAATATCCTGACTTGCACCAATGCTGAATGCACTCACTATGACAAGGATGGAAAGGACCGAACGTTTCATTCCTAGTGTACCTGTTGTGATGTAATGTCGACTAATCGAACCGGCATCGTAACCGGGACAAGTCCGTTATTGAGAAACACCTTCTGGCCTTGCGCACTTGACAGGTACGCAATGAATCCAAATCCAACATCCTTATGTATCGATCTGTTGTACACGTACACTGTTCTCCAGAGAGGATAGTAGTGCCTGTGCACGTGTGCCTGAACTGGAGCATAGTACTTTCCTACAGGCTGTGTCGAATCGGGCCGACTGTTCGGATCACCCAGGCCATAGACCGTCAACTGCTCGTCCCGACCTTTCAGCCAGCTCACGCCGGCAATACCGATGGCATTTTGATGTGTATGGACATACTCCACGAGCTTCTCCGTCGACGACATTGGCGTCGCTGAAAGACTAAACGCTTTTCCTTTCAGGATAGTTTCGCGGAAAACTTCGTTCGTGCTGGAGTTCACGCCGCCAATCACAATATCAATGACATTATTTCCTCTCTGTCCGGGCCAGCGGATGAGGGCCCCGGAGAAAATGCTGTCGAGTTCGGTGAGTCTCAGGTGTTTGGGTTCCCGGTCCTTGTGGGCAATGACGGCAATCGCATCGAGCGCAATCTTATATTCCTGAAGCTCGACCCTGAGCTTTTTCACGAAGTCTTTTTCTCCCGGATTAAATTCGCGCGCACTAACGATAAGCTCCACACTATCGTTCAAGAAATTTGCAATCGCCTCGCGATCTTCAACTGAGCGCATTGCAACAGACGCTTCCTTGTACGAACGTTGGAAGTCATCAACGCCGAGCTGCAGCACAGGCGCAACAGATTCGTCGCACTCAATCGATACCGAGCCATACGTCGTCGATATTTTCCGCTGCTCGCTGCAAGCGGCCAGACCGAGAGCAAGAACGATCAAGGCTGCTATATCACAACGACTCATCATGTTTGGCCTTGGATTTTTGGAAGTATGCGATCGAAAATCTATAGATGCCATAGAGAAACACCACAGCGCCAATTATCAGTCGAAACTGTTCTGGCAGGCTCCGGGGCACAAGCAGGCCCGTCATAATCAAGACCCCCATCACCGCCGCTGTAGCTGACAAGATCATGATGGCATACCGCATAACGACTGCGAAGTTCATTTCGCCGCCTCCTCAAAACTGAGAGGGGAAGGTAGCGTGGGCATCCTTCCCCATCTTCCCGTCGTGCGTTCCAACGACCGCAGGACGATTATGATCTCTTCTCCCCATCAAGGGGTTACGCACTGCAGACGCGAACTATTTTCGATCAGCAAGCTTAAACTTGAATGGCACGGAAACCCACACTGAGACCGGGCCATTGTTCATATACGCCGGTGTAAAAAGAAATTGCTTTGCCGCCTCGATCGCCGGATCATTGAAAATCTCGTTTTCGCTCTTCAATACAACAACTTGCTTCGGCTTGCCTTCTTTGTCCACCCATATCTTTACCCACACTTTGCCTTCAAGGCCCGCCCGCATTGCGAGTTCGGGGTATTTCGGCTCAACCTTCTTGATCGGAACAGGCTCTTTCTCAACCGCAACAAAATCAGCGGGTGGTCCCTCATCAATCACAATATCCTTTTCAACCGCAACCTCTCCTCCAGTACCCTCACCTATCGGCGCAACTTGGCTGCTCATTTCGGTTTGCGTTGCAATGGTTTGTTCGGGACTCACTTCGGCATCCGGGACGGGAACAGGCGCACCAACAGTTGGCTTGGCAACCGGGGCAGAAACCGCAATAGGTGGCGGCGTGTTCGCGTTTGTGATGGAAGGCGGCGGCCCGAGTTCACTGTATTTTTTTACACGAACCATTCCCACGGGCGCTTCTTCCGCACCAAGTATCTCAACAAGATAATACGTACCCAGAAGGACAACATGAATCGCGATCGCTATACCCAGCGCGATCGACCAATACTTCTGATAGACCTCCTTGAGTTCCACCGCACCGTATGGTGCGCCCTGATACCCTGCTGTCGCTGTCACCGCTGCCATAGTTCTTCTCCTGTTATGATTGCGCTTTCAAAATGAGCGCTTTGTCCGCTTCCAACATCGGAGCAAGACTGAAGCGCGTAACGTTGGCAAGATTGAGTTCATCCATCATATTGACCATCGTATTGTATTTCCCTTCCCTGTCAATCTTCAGGAGTGTAATGAGCTTTGGATTTGCTGTGTTTTGTTCCTTTAGGAAAGCACGCAATTTTACAAACTCAATCCTCTTTGCCGATTGAAAGCTGCCGATACTCCAAAAAATATCTCCCTTCGCATTCACAAACAGCGTTAAGAGATTGCTCTCGGGAACGTCGACCTTTGTCTCATCAGGCGGTAGGTTGATCTCCATCGTCTGCGGCCTCGACATCGACGTCGTCAGCATAAAAAACGTCAAGAGCAAAAACGCGACGTCCACAAGTGGTGTCATATCAATCCTGATGCCGAGCCTCCTGCTCTTCTTTCGCTTCTTCGCTTTCCCATGTTTTCTAGGTTCTGGTGCTGCACCGCCTCCTCCAGACATAAGTTATATCCTCCCGTAACTAATTTTGTTCCAGGTTTGTCACAAGATTAAATCTTGTGATCATTGTCTTTTGCAGAATATTCATTACATCCTCTGCAACCCCGTATTTCGCTTCTTTGTCTCCCTTAATCACTGTGCGTAATTTTAGATTTGCCGTACGCGCTTGGATCAAGAGCTCGCCGAGACGCTCTTTGGGAACTTCAATGCTGCCTTTGAGCTCGTTTTCCGGACCGAACAAGCGTCGGCGCAGTTTCTGTGAATCAACTCCGAGGAAGATACGACCATCCTTGCTCAACGTAATCGTCATGACGTCTGATTCGGGAAGTTTGAACTGCGAATTCGACGACGGCAGCTCGATCTGAACCTCTTCCGGTGGCTTGAACTGCGTCGTTAACATAAAAAATGTCAGGAGCAGGAAAGCGACATCCACCAGCGGCGTCATGTCGATCAATACCCCGTGACGTTTTGGTTTAATCTTTGACATACATGTTCTCGCTATTAGTCGGTCGTCTTTGTGTTGAGGATTTGAACAACGTTGTAGCTTGCTTCGTCGATCATATACGTGAAATTATCAACCTTGGTCACAAAGAAATTGTACGCGATAATTCCAAGAATGGCTGCCAGCAACCCGAGAGCCGTATTGATGAGGGCTTCCGAGATTCCAATGGAAAGCTGGATGGCATCAGGAGCGCCGCCTGCTGCAGCAAGAGCGGTGAATGCCCTAATCATTCCGATAACGGTCCCGAGCAGGCCAAACATTGTCGCAACAGAAGCGATGGTTGAGAGTGCAATCAGGTTTCTTTCAAGAAGAGGCGTCTCGAGGCTGGATGCTTCTTCAATTGCGCGCTGGGTCTCGGCCATTTTCTTTTCTGGATCCAGTTTCTTGTCCTGGATTATCACCTTATACCGTTCGAGTCCCGTGCGAATAATATTCGCCGCCGAACCTCGCTGTGCATCGCACACCTTGATGGCATCATCAATCTTCCCGGCCATCAGATTGGTTTGCACCGATTTGAGAAATGTCGTGACCGGTCCCTTTCCATTTGCCTTCCGCAATGAAAACGTCCGCTCAAATATCAGCGTAAGGTTCATCAACGTAAGGGTAATGAGAATGGGAACGATAATTCCCCCCGTGTACACGGTACCCAGCAGGTTAAGAGGACTAAGCCTTGTCTCGTGGTCTCTAAAGTTTTCCGGGCTGCCAAGAACAAACATATAAATCGCAAAGGCGACCACGGTGGTTATCAAGATTACAGCAGTGAGGAAAACGGATTGCTTCATCGGTGAACTCCTTCTTTAGTATGTTGGTAAACTATAGGTGTTATGCGAAACTCTTCACCGCATCCTCACGCGTCTCCGCCACTTCAAAGACCATCGTAAGCTTGGTGATAACGAAAATGTTGTTGATGTTCTTGTTGATGCCGCAGAGCTTCACCTGTCCCTTGTTGCGCAAGTATGTGGTATGCGCGGAGACAAGCACGCCAATCGCTGTACTATTCAGGTAGGTCACCTTACTGAGATCGATGATCAGCTTTTTGTTACCCTGCTCAACGAAATCTGTGACTGCGCTCCGCAATTCGTCAGTTTCTTCTCCCCCCACCAGCGAGCCCTTTACTTCAATCACCCCTATCTTTCCGCTTTGTACTGTTGTGGTTTTAACTGCCATGGTATCTCCGAGGATCTGTGCAATGGTGTCTGTGAATAACATGCGAAGCATCGGCTCCGTCGTTTTTTTTCACTGTTTGCGCTAAATAGACGTATTCATCGTGTTCGAGTTCCACATTGGGTGCCGTAAGTTCATCAACCGCTATCATCGAGGCATTCCCCATGACATATCAAGAGTTAGGAGATTATGTATGATGGTTTTCTTGTTCTCTACAGAAGATTCGACCCGCCTTGCAATGCAAGCTGGAAATCGAGAAAAGGCAACGTGGATGGGTACTTGTTGGAAGTGAATATATAAAGTGGCCTTGCAAAATGCAAGCCAAAATATTCGAGTTCCGCTCGACCTCCATCGTTGTATTTACTTACATTGTGGCAAAAGGTTGAGGGTTCTTAGGCCGTTCGCTGCTGTGAAGCGTGTTCCACAAGGCCTTCCACGGTTCCCGTCAATTCTTGTGGAACAAATAATATCTCGGTTCTTTCCGTTCAGTGAACTTGATCGCCGGCTCAGGAATATGAAGCTTGTTGACGGTTTTTTCCAGCAATAGCAGGTCCTCGTTTTCAGTATGGAATAAGGACTCAAGGTTCAGGTCGAAGCCGAAAACGAACTCTCGCTTCGTCCATCGATCATCTACTCCCATACCAACTGCTATCTGGAGAAAATCCGGCCAGAATGGCTCAATGGACGAAGGGAGTAGCTTATCAACATCACACGTTAGCCAATAGGTGTGGTCATCATAGTGCTCTACAAGGCGAACGGGGAATCTGTATCCGTCGCTTGGGACATAGCTCCATTTGAAGTTGAAGTGTTTGAGAAATGGAACCTTTGTTTGCAGGAGCCCATAGGCAACACCCCCAAGATTGAATGTCAGATCTTGATAGTCGAAACCGTACTGCGGGGTAAAACCATCCCCCAACTCCACCACTACCGCAAACAATGTGGCACCCCCGACCGCCCACCAACTCGCCGTCGAGTTCTCATATCCTCCCCACAGCATAATGTTTCGGAACAAGTTGAAGTAAAAATAAGAGGTGTAAAAGTGGCCTATCTTATCCAACCCGCGCGCATATCCGCTGAGCCAATCCTGCGTTATGAAATTGAATCCCCCTCCAGTGTCCCTCCACCAACTGTCAT
>JBGPGQ010000186.1:0-6384 GCA_041483995.1 Bacteroidota bacterium | reverse complement strand
GTAACGCTTGCGACTTTTGCAAAATTGGCAGTTTCGTCCCACGAATCGATGGATCGTTTCTATTTGTTGATGGTGAAACTGAATTCTCTCCTGACAATTCCTTTATTTGCCTTCCTTCTCTTCAATGCCAAAGGTATTATCGGAGTACTTTATTTGCCAGAATATGCTGGAGCAATATATCTTGTACAGGGAATGGCGGCCTTCAGAATTGTTTCGAGAATGTTCGCCGGGTCAGAAAACGCTGAATACTTGTTGGCTGTTGGGCGCGTTGCAACGGTTGTCATTGTGGGCATTGTTGCTGCATCTCTAAACATAAGCCTTAACATTATTCTCATCCCAGCGATGGGAGCGGGAGGTTCAGTTATTGCCAGCGGCTCGGCAAATCTTGCTGTGAATGTGCTTGGCGCGATGATGGTCTACCGTATGTCGAGCGCCAGGCCGCAGGTTCTGTTCTGGGTAAAGGTTGCGGGTATTTGCTGCATTGTATCGTTCCTGAATAGTCTAGTTATACCTAATGGTACAACTCCGATCATATTAGGGGGGGTGGCATACATTGCCATTGTGCTTGCTCTTCTTTCAATTGTGAAACCCCTCAGTTCGATTGATTCACAGTGGCTTTCAAAAATAGACCGCCGACTGGTTTCGCCGCTCCGGTGGTTCACACAAAGTGAACATGATATGGAGACGACCTGATGCAATTGAAAACTGCCGCAGGGAAAGCATTGCTTGTGTTGTTTGGAATCATTCTCTTTATCGGCATTGCTGAGATCACTTTGAGAATATGGACGCCAATTTCCATTTCTTACAAAGCTGTTCGGCAGATCGATCCAATCTATCACCACTCACTTAAACCGTCGGCACGCCATATTCAGAAAGAACTGGAATTTGAGATTGAAGTAAAGACAAATTCTCTTGGCATGAGGGACAATGAATACGTTCCCCGGCATCAGAAGGAGTTCAAGATTGCAGTGTTGGGGGATTCGTATACCATGGGTTCTGGTGTTCCGGTTGAAAGCTGCTTTGTCAAACGACTCGAATCGCGGCTCAACGCGACCACAAGCGATTCGACGCGGTACGTTGTCTTCAATTTCGGCGTGTCGGGATATTCTCCGGTCATTGAATACCTTGTCATGGTCAACAAGGTTCTTCCGCTTCATCCTGACCTCGTGATATTGTGTTACGATATGAGCGATGTGGTGGAGGATTTTTCCTACGCGGAAGATGCTGTTTTCGATTCGCGTGGCGCGCCCATCCGAATAAATCCAACAATGCCGGATTTTGGAGGTGCAAATTGGTTTCCGAGAGGAACAGTACAAACTTTCTACCAGGAATATTCGTATCTGTACGCTCTTGTACGACCGTTCATCAACAGGCTAAAACCGCTGCCTCTCTATGAACCGGGTAACATTTATGCGGGCAAATACATGCATACTGCGGATTCGAGTGGCACTCGGTGGGACAAATATTTTCAGCAATCTGAATCTTACATCAAACTGATAAGTGATACATGCAAGGCAAGGGATATCCGATTCATTCTTTCCGTTCATCCAACAGGCAATCAGGTCAGTAAACACGAATGGGTGGAAGGAAGAAAATACTGGTCCTTGGAACCACGCGTGTACAACTCTGTCATTTTTAAATCGCTGCAAGACTTTAGTCGGCTGGAGGAAATCCCGTTTCTCAATATGACTGAAACATTTCGTAGAAGAAGCAAGGGTGATCTATATTTTCCAATCGACGGACATTTTACGTCCGTGGGGCATGGGGTAGCATCTGACACTCTCTTCCAGTTTCTGATTGAGCAGAGATTTGTGCCCATTGACGGGAACATGTCAACCACTTTGCATTGATGAAAACAGAAAAAGGAATGAATGCGGATTGCCTTGGTCGCACAATCTTGTGACAATATAACGGGAGTAGGTCGGATTGTTTCTTCTCTTGGAGAAGAATTTGCAGCAGGGGTCCATGAGGTCCATATTGTTGCACAGAGAATATCTGCAGTGCCGCAGGGTGCAGAACCGCACAAGGTATTTGGTTTTTCATCTATGAACGGAGTCAACAAAGCTCTCTTCAGGTACATTACGCCGGGAGTTATTAGATCGCTGAACTGCGATGTTGTCAACGCTTTTGGTGTTGGAAGAACTGCCACGGTTGTTACAGCGCAAAGTTGTCACCGTGCCGGCATGGAACTTTTGAAGAAGTTCACGCGAGAACGCATATGGGAGAGTAATTTCGGATTATTCGACCGAATATCTCTTGATGATGAGCAGGCTCTTTTCACTTCTCCCAAAACAAAACAGATTATAGCAGTTTCTCAATTTGTGAAGGAACAAATCGCTGCTTTGTATAGAGTGGACCGGGATCGTATTACCGTTATTCCCAATGGAGTGAATCTATCTGCGTTTGCAGACAATGCAGCCCAAAGAATTTTCCTGCGCGCAAAATACGAGCTTACTCCTGAAGATTTTGCCTTGCTGTTTATTGGAAATGAATTCGATCGAAAGGGTTTGCAGACCATAATTGAAGCACTGAATGTACTGCGAGGACAAAAGCATCGATTATTCATAGTTGGGCGAGGCAACTCGGTGCCATACAAGGCTCTTGCGGAGAGGCTCGGCGTTACGGATAGAGTGATGTTTCTTGGAGAGACAAACGCTCCAGAAAGACTCCTTGCGCTTGCAGATGCATTTGTTCTTCCTTCGCTGTATGAGCCGTTCGGGATTGTTGTGATCGAAGCAATGGCGGCAGGCGTTCCCGTAGTGACTTCACGGCTAACGGGCGCAGTTGAGGGGATGACCCACGCTGAGCACGGATTGTATCTTGATGATCCTACTTCAGCGAGGGAACTCGCTCATGCGGTTGAAGAACTGACCAACGATGGATCATTACGACATCGTTTGATAGAGAAAGGGAAGATGGAAGCCGAGCAGTTTTCCTGGCAGCGGATTGCAGCGAGGACACTTGAAGTGTACGAGCAAACGTCAAAATGAAAATCGCTTTCGACGTAAGCTACATTCAAAAAAACAGGGCAGGCATCGGTCGTTATGCCCTGGAGCTTCTCAGGGCACTTCTTGCTGAAGATTCGACGAATGAATATGTCTTGCATGGCTGGTCATTCTCGCTTGATACCAAGACGATTCTTGGGCTACAGAACGCTCATGTTCGTTTCAGTCTGGCAAGAATCCCGGGTTTCATCAAGCGTGACTATTGGAACTGGATGAGTTCCCCTCCGATCGAACTGTTTGCGGGTGAGTGTGATGTGTTCCACAGCTCGGATCCTCTCCTGCCTCCCACAAGAAGAGCGAAAACCATATCAACTGTTCATGATGTATCCTACAAAAAATTCCCACATTTCTTTGAGGGTAACGTACTACGGTTGGATGGATTCATCCGTCGTTCGATCCGAAATGCCGATGCGATTCTTGTCCCTTCGGAACAGACCAAGCACGATCTTCTCGAGCTCTTCGGCGCAGTTGAAGAAAAAATTCATGTCGTTCATCCACCCGTCCATTCAATTTTCAAACCACTTCCAGAAGACATTCAGGACGAACAGGTGCGATTGAAGTACCGACTTTCGCCTTCTTTTCTTCTATTTGTCGGGACGTTGGAGCCTCGAAAGAACATTGTTGGTTTGATCAAGGCGTATGAGCGTGTTGGGAAGGAAAACGGTAACATACAATTGGTCATTGTCGGAAAAAAGGGGTGGTTCTACTCCGAAATAATAAAAGGCATGAATGCTTCTCCTGTTCGATCAAGCATACGGTATCTGGAATATGTTTCTGATGAGGAACTTGCCTCATTGTATCGTATGGCGCACTGTTTGGTATATCCATCCTTTTATGAAGGTTATGGCCTTCCAATCCTTGAAGCGATGGCGTCTGGAACCCCCGTCATTACATCGAATACTTCTTCCATGAAGGAAATTGCGGGGGGATGTGCGGTGTTGATTGACCCGGAAAAGAACGAAGACCTTGTGAACGCGATCCGTTTGCTTGTCGATGATGCTTCGCTCTGCAAGGATCTGCGAGTACAAGGACTTGTCAGGGTGCAGCAATATTCCGGCGAGGTGGCTGCGCGCAAAGTACTGGGTGTGTACGAACAACTTTTGCAACGCTCATGACAACTCGGAAGCGCATTCTCTTTGTCGACAATCTGGCGGTCGAATCAGCGCGGCGGCAAGTGTATCGCGCATTGGCAGCACGATCTGAATTTGAAATCCATTTGTTGACCCCCGAATCCTGGCAGGAATCCGGCAAACCGATTGCTTCTGAAGATGAACCGGATGAAAACCTTCACATTCATCGTAGCAGGATTCTGTTTGGATACAGAACCCACCGTGTTATCTATACAGACCTCTTCAGAGCAATCCGGAACATCAATCCCGACTTACTGTGCATCGATGCCGAGCCAGAGAACTACTCAGCCGTTGAAGCGTCGCTCGCCCGAAACTTCTTGAAACCTTCAATGAAGCTTGGACTTGTTTCCTCACGTATTGTCGACCATACGCGCCAAGGGTTTCCTTTCAGGTTGTCATTCACTCATCAATGGTGTGACCGGATTATCCGAAAAAAACCTGTTGACCTTTTATTTGTTCGTGCAAAGACGACTGCCAATTTGATGGCGGCATATGCTTCAAAGGTATGCCTTCTCCCTCATGCGGTTGATTGTTCAGTTTTCAAGAAGCTTTCTAGAAAATCTGAGAACGATAAGATCATGACCATTGGCTTTATTGGAAGACTCATCGAAGCAAAGGGGATTCATCTTCTTATCCAAACGCTTGCACAATTGCCGGAGAACGTTCACCTGCACATTGTTGGGAAAGGTTCGGATGAACGGAAGCTTCGTAATCTGGCACGCAGTCTTAATCTCGTGAACCGAACAACATTCGTTCCGCCCGTTGGACACAACCAGATCCCTGCACTGCTGAACACGATGGATATCCTTGTACTTCCTTCACTCAATACGAGATATTGGTCGGAACAATTTGGAAGAGTATTGATTGAGGCAATGGCGTGCGAAGTGCCCGTTGTAGCTGCAAACAGCGGCGGCATTCCTGATGTGATTGGCGATGCTGGAATACTTTTTCGCGTGGGAGATGTCGATGACCTGCTTGCAAAGCTCTCTCATCTTGTCAATTCTGAGGCAATGAGATCCGAGATGTCGATGAAAGGAAGGCATCGCGTTCTCACCAACTATGATGTTTCAATCATCGGATCCAGAATGGGTGATGCAATCTTGAGAACATTTGAAGAGGCAGTGTAGGAATCGTTGTTCTTCGACTATCTGCCAATGTGAGATCGTTGAAAATGAGCAGATAATTGACTACGTTCTAAACGTAGTGTCCGATCATCGCAGGAGTAGCCGAAGTGCTGGCAAAGATTGTGATAGCTCTTCTGAGGTTTTCATCTCGTCGCACCAAGGCACGCCCACTCCTTCCTACCATAGTACAATCCGTTTGTGTTGTTGAGCTGACTCGCTTGGGGGATGTGGTAAGCATGTTACCCGCCACTCGACTCTTTCGACATCATTTTCCTCATGCCAGAATACACATCCTTGTCGATCAGCGCTTCGTATCGCTCTTGCAAGGGCTTGACATCGATATCGAAGGGCATGGTGTTAGTAGTTTGTCACCGGTAATGTCTCTGATCAAGGCTGTGTTTCAAATTCGTGCCTTACAGGTGGACCTGATTTGCAGTATGAGCCCATCCGGAAGGAATTCGCTTATCAGCCTTGCCAGTGCTGCACCGTTTAAGGTGGGCTATCTCACGCACGCCAATTCTCTTACCCCGTACCTTGTCACTAACCCCATTGAATCGTTTGGTTTTGCTCTTAGCGTGCGAATGGGTTATGGAAGAGAGAATATCGAAGAACGCTCTCTCAAGATTTGTGAGGCATTGGGAATCGATCAGACAAGCCGTGACTCGCAAATGGCAATTCGCCGGGAAATTGATGAACGGTATAGAGCAGGATTGCGGAGACGTGGCGTTGTTACAGACCGAGAATATGTCGTTATCCATCCATTTTCAGGATGGGAGTACAGGAATTGGAATATTGACCGATTCGCATCTCTTGTTCGGTCAATCATCTCAGGCATGTCATATGATGTAGTCGTTCTTTGCGCCTCTGATGAGGTTGAACGGCTCAATGTTTTCCAGAAACGGTTTGAAAATATCACCAGCGTACGTTTCTTCGGGTCAAGAGACCTGATGGAAACTGCCGTCTTGATTCAGGGGGCTAGGCTTTTTGTTGGAAATGATTCTGGTCCGTTGCATCTCGCTGCTGCACTCGGTGTGAAAGTGGTTGGATTGTTTGGGCCTGCTGAGCCTGCGCTAACAGCCCCGTGCACAAATGCCGGAACTTTTTTGTATAAAAGGGTAGACTGTT
>JBGPGQ010000185.1:0-6472 GCA_041483995.1 Bacteroidota bacterium | reverse complement strand
CTCAAATAAGTTTCGGGGTCTCAATGAGCTTCGAGCCAATCCTTCCCTGTTCCTACATCAACTTCTACTGGCACGCTGAGGCTGAGCGAGCTCCGCATTTTTTCGACGACGAGCTTTTTCATCTCATCACTCTCTTGTGTGGGTACCTCAAACACCAATTCGTCATGTACTTGAAGTAGCATCTTGCTTCGCAGTTTCCGGCTTAGTATTTCCTTGTCAAGATTGATCATCGCTACTTTTATCATGTCGGCTGCAGTGCCTTGTATGGGCATGTTGATCGCCTGCCGTTCGGCATTGCTCCGAACGCTGAAGTTGCGGCTGTTGATATCAGGAAGGTATCGCCTGCGACCAAGCAGCGTGCTCACGTATCCTGACCGACGAACCGTGTCGATCGTATCGTTAATATACTGTTTCACTTTTGGGAACCGCACAAAATACGTGGCAATGATTTCCTTGGCTTCGGTTTGACTGATTTCCAGTCTGTTGGCCAGACCGAAGGGACCAATCCCATACATGATGCCAAAATTTACCTCCTTTGCTTTACGGCGCATATCTCGCGTGATTTGATCTTTTTCAAGGCCGAATACTTTCGCTGCTGTGGAAGTATGAATATCTTCCTTGTTGTGGAACGCCTCCATAAGTCCTTCATCGCCGCACATGTGAGCCATTACTCGTAGCTCGATCTGGGAATAATCCGCCGACATGATGAGCATTTCCGGGCTTCCCGGGACAAAAGCCTTCCGTATTGCGCGACCAAGCTCAGTGCGTATCGGGATGTTTTGGAGGTTGGGATCACTTGATGAGAGCCGGCCCGTTGCGGCAACTGTTTGATTGAATGAAGTATGAACACGCCCCGTGCGTGGATTAAGAAGCTGGGGCAATGCATCGACATACGTTGATTTCAGTTTGGTAAGCTGCCTGTAGTCGAGCATCTTGTCGATCAATGGATGTTCGCCTTGCAGTTCCTCAAGCACGTTTACATCAGTAGAAAAGCCCGTCTTTGTTTTTCGGACTGTACGCAGATTCAGCTTGTTGAACAGGATGTTGCCGAGCTGCTGCGTCGAGTTGATGTTGAATTCTTCTCCCGCTAGGACGTGAATGTCTTTGACCAGTCCGTCGATTTGACGTTCAAGGTCTTTTGACATGTTGTGAAGATATGCGACATCGAGTGAAATGCCGGAGGCTTCCATACGCTCGAGAACGGCGATGAGCGGGAACTCCAGTTGCGTACAGAGATCAAGAAGCTGGAGTTTTGTTAGTTCTGAAAGTTGGTGTTGGTACACTCTCATCGTGAAGTCAGCATCCTCGGCAGAATAATTGGCAATTGCCTCCAACGGCACTGCTGTAATGTGTTTCTCGTTTTTTCCCTTCCCAACAAGCTCTTCAAATGAGATCATCTTGTAGCGAAAGTATTCCATTGCCAGGGCATCAAGGTTATGCTGCCCATCGGCGCGGAGAATGTAGCTTGCTACCATAGTGTCGAAAAAAACGCCCTGTGTTTCAATTCCATGACTTCTGAGGACCAACATATCGTACTTGATGTTCTGGCCCACCTTGCGAATGGCTGGATTTTCCATAATGGGTTTGATTTTCCCGAGAACAAACTCCAACGCAAGTGCCTGGTCAGTGTGATTGAACTCTTTGGTTTGATTGTTGCTGGCCCACAATTCCAGAGGTGCCGTGCTGTCGTCAGGGATGTGTTTCAGCTTCACCGGTATATAATACGCTTCACGTTCTTTGGTACAGAATGAAAGGCCCACAAGACCGGCGATCAGAGCATTTGTGGATGTTGTCTCAGTATCAACCACGATCACTTCGGCCTGAGACAGATTCGCGCAGAGTGTATCAAGAGCCGCTACGTCAGTGACGCAATGATATTGGTGTACATCCGAAATAGTACTGGTTTCTTGAATCGCCGGTAAAGTTTCTGCATTGGCTTTCGCATCGGCCTCAAATTGCTCCGTATCCCGCAACCTTCCGGCAAGCGCCTTGAATTCCAGTTCGCCGAAGAGCCGTATCAGCTTCGATGTATCTCGTTTTGTTGCTCGCAACTCGTGGAAGTCAACCTTGATTGGCACATCGGTATGGATTGTGACGAGCTGCTTTGAAAGGAATGCCAGATCCTTGTTGTTCGTCAGCTTTTCGCGTACTCCTTTTTGAGGGATATCATCCAGATGGTTGTAGAGTTCCTCAAGGCTTCCGTATTTCTGGATGAGGGGTATTGCAGTTTTTTCTCCGATACCGGGAACGCCCGGCACATTGTCCGACGTATCGCCGATGAGTGCGAGTACATCGATGACCCGGTCAGGTGTCACGCCGAATTTGTTATGCACTCCCACTTCTTCGATGATTTCCACTTCGCCTTGCGACTTACCCGGCTTGAACATCTTGATGAGAGGAGAGATGAGCTGCATAAAATCCTTGTCGCCCGTGACCATGTACGTTAGTACGTTTTCCTTTTCGGCCCGTCGTGCAAGCGTACCGATAATATCATCCGCCTCAAAGCCCGGAAGCTCAAGCAGGGGAGTGTTGAATGCCCGGACAACTTCCTTCAGCTTTTCCATTTGACTTGACATGTCTTCAGGCATTTTCTGACGTGTCGCTTTGTATTTCGGGTACATCGTGTGGCGAAATGTCGGCTCTTTCGTATCAAACACCACGGCGATATGTTCAGGTCGTTCATCTTCAAGAATCTTCATGAGCGAAGTGACGAATCCGTAGACAGCACTTGTATTCTCACCCTTGCTGTTGATGAGAGGGCGAGTGATGAAAGCGAAATATGCGCGATATGCGAGTGCCATTCCATCGAGAAGGAAAAGACGTTCGGGGGTGGGCATCAGATTCCCTTCTTTGAAGTTGCATCTGCCTTTAGAGCATCCAGCAACTGGTCAAATACCTTCTTATAAGAGTCGTGGTCTTTCCAATTGCAGAAGTTTCCGATCTGGCGTGTCCGGCGAATCTCAGCAGCCCAAGCGACGTTTGTGTCCATCACCGCATCGTCCAATCGAACAGGAAAAAGGACGAGTCGCTTCTCTTTTCTCTCACGCTCTAGTGCAGCTTCAACTTCTGATTCTACCCAAGGGCTCACGACTGAAGTCTCTGAAAGAACTATTAGCAGTTTGTCATGCATACGGATTGATTCTTCGATTCGAGTTCTGAATTTGTCTCCGATTTTCAAGTCTTCCGTTGCAAGCCAACAACGGACGCCATTTTCTTGTAGGTCAGCATGCAAACGGTCAGCGAATTCCTGATTCTTGTTTGAGTAGCTAATGAAGCAGCTGTTGAATTCAATGGGCTTGGTGGTAAGCGAGTTGACGTACTCGATGAAACCCTGTGGAACACCGGTACCTCGTAGGAAAGTTTCTGGGATTTGACCTTTAGATTTGTAGACTGTGTCCATACTGATTGGCGAAGGCCCAAAATGTATTACCGTTGATAGAGATTTACACTTGCTGAGATCAAGACCACCTAGTATGGTGTAGCACATCATAGCTGATTCAAAGATACAGCCATCCAATTTTGCTCCATAGAAGTTTGCTCGTTCTAGTTCTGTTCGTGTGAGGTTAGCGTTTGTGAAATCAGTTTCAGTGAGGTTAGTCCCAAGTAGTTCGGCCTCTGTTAAATCAGCATCACTAAAATTGGCAAGAAAAGCGTTTGAAGAATTGAGTCTCGCATTCCGCAGGTTTGAATTCTGGAATAGAACCCCCGAAAGATCCGCACCTACCAAGCTTGCACGCGTAAGAAAAGAGTTGCTTAGATTCATGAACTCAAGGTGCATGTTATCAAGATTGGCGAAGGACAAATCTGGTTGAATGGTTGGATTTGATTTTCTCCAACTATTCCATCCAACAAAACCCAATTTCAATTTCTCTTTGTGTTCAGAATTAGCCAATTGCAATTCCTTATGAACATAGATTCTTCACTCAGAATGACTCTTAACCCTAACTCTTAGACTCCATGAACTCTATAGACTCCACAACCTGTTTTCTCGGTTCTTCCATTTGCTTCCAAATAATAAAAGAGACAAGAAGTGCCAACGCGCTGTTCACGAGAAACATTTCACGAATACCAGTCATGCTCGCAACAAGTCCGCCGAGAACGGGGCCAATCATGTTGCCGAGGATTGTCATGCTGCTGGCGATGGCAATGATGCCGCCACGCCGCTCGGGTGGTGCATGATGGTTTGCAAGCGAGTAAAGCGAAGGGAGAACGCCACCGCGCCCGAAGCCGAGGAGTGCGCGAAGCACAGCAAGCTGCAGCAAGCTTGTTACGAGATTATGCCCGATGTATGCAATTCCAGTAAGCCCCATGCCGATGAATAAACCTTTCTTATACCCCTTCTTATCGTTGCGCTTGCCCCACCACGGAGCTGAGATTATGGAAAAGAGTCCGGTGATTGAGAAGATGCTTCCTGCAAGTGTTGCGATGTATGCCGTATCTGCCTTGAAACTTTCGACAAACAATGCAAAGATCGGTTCAACCATCAACACCGACACCTGTCCCATCACAAGACACAGTGCAACAAGGCGTAGTTGCTTGTGAGAATACATTAATGTGTAATTCTCGATAACCGAAAATCTCTTGCTCGTAATGGAAGGGTCACGCACTTCTTCCACTCCGTATATCACTGCGACCACGCCGATGCTGCAGAACGCTGCCGTAATAAAGAAAATCTCACGGTATCCAATCAAATCAGCAAGCAACCCGCCGAAGAATGGTCCGAGCAGAACACCTCCTGCGGATGCGGACTGGAGAATGCCGAGCGCGTAACCGACGCGGTTCTTCGGTGCGCTGGTTGATACAAGTGCGAGTGTCGCAGCTATGAACCCGCTGATTGCTCCCTGAAGAATCCTGAAGAGAAAAAGCTGCAATACGTTTTGTGAGAAGCCGATAAGGACCTGGGAGATTGCTAATCCGATGAGGGCCCGAACCACCATCGGCTTGCGGCCATACTTATCGCCCATCGTTCCCCAAAATGGTGTTGCGAAAAACGATGAGATAAACGGTCCGGCAAAGACAAGACCGCTCCAGCGCGTCACTTCGGTTTCGTTCGTAACGCCAAGTGTTCGAATAAAAAAAGGAAGAAAAGGGACAACAAGATTCATCCCTACCATGGCGAGGAATTGCGTGCCCCAGAGGATGTAGAGGTTCTTACGCCATAATTCCATACGTGATCGTGGGATGGAGGGCTATTTCTTCTGGTCCTGATGGGTCGACTGCCACTCAAGAAAATTCTTCAGCAAACTTCTACGATGTGAAACTTCGGATACAATTTTAGCCTTCACGTAGAGATCCTTTTCATCCTGACCCCAAAAAACCACAGGCATCCAGTCTGGCCCTCGTGTTCCGTTCGTTTCGACAAGCTGCTCCGACGAAAGAGCGTTGCCAACGAAATACATGAACGGACTTTCCTTGTCAAATCTAAACACCCTGACTGCAGAAAGGCTGTCAAAGTTGAAAGTCACTTCACCCATCAACATTCCATTCTGTTCGTACAATCGTTTTTTGACGCTGGTGAAACCGGGGTTTTCCTTTTCGAGCTGTGTTCCCTCAAGATAAAATTCAATGAGTTGATTGAAGTCGTCTTTTGAAATATCGAGTGAGTCATCCGTTTCAGAGAGGATGTTGACGAACTTGATTGTCGCTTCACCGGAGTGATTGGGCTTGATCTTGATGTGGTACTCTTTCATTTCAACGGTGAGACAGCCGGAAAAAACAAGAAGAGAGAGACAGCTTGTGAGAAAGGAAACGTGCTTCATGGTAAGGAATTGAGTCCGATATTCATTTGCGCAACCAATATACCGAATCAGTTAAGGAAATGCAAAGTGAGTTCCTTGATTGTTAGGGCATTTTGATGTATCTTCACGATCAATGATGAGCGATCACCTGCATTCAGATAGCATTCCACTCCAGACTACGTTTGTTGCTGCATGAAGCGAAGTGCAAAGAGGCTTCTTGTACGTGCTTGTAACCCTCTCGATTTTGCTGCGCGTGTCATCAATGGTAAAAAAGAACTTCCACCCCTGCACCTTCGTTGGGATGTTGGACCGTTGCGAACGTTTGAAACCGCCGGAGCCGAATTCCGTGTCTATCTGAAGCTGTATGCAAATCTCAAACCTGAAAGCCGTGTCCTTGATATTGGCTGCGGCTGTGGACAGATGGCTCTGCAATTGGGAGACCATCTTGATGAACGGGGAAGCTACGTAGGGTGTGATATCAACCGGGAAGCAATTGGTTGGTGTACACGTGCGATAACAAGGAAGGATGGCAGGTTCTTGTTCTACCATATGGATGTTCGGAATGGCATATATAATCCTGATGGCGCTGAATTGGGTACTGCATTCGAGTTTCCTACGTCGTGGGGACAATTTGATATTGTACTTTTGAAGTCGGTTTTCACCCACATGTTGAAACCTGAAATGGAGAACTATCTTTCACAATTGCGAAATTTGCTCGGCAAAGGAGGGAAATG
>JBGPGQ010000184.1:0-6535 GCA_041483995.1 Bacteroidota bacterium | reverse complement strand
CTTTATTAGTTGTTCAAGTGTCTCAAGGTGGTCGGTAAATGCCTTGCGACCGGCGCTTGTCACGAAGTATGAAGTAAGCGGCTTCTTGCCGACAAATTCCTTCGACACCTTCACATATCGTTCTCTTTCCAACGCACCGATATGCGACGCAAGATTCCCATCTGTTACTTCCAAAGTTTCTTTCAACGAATTAAAATCAAGCGAATCATTGACGATCAATGCCGACATGATGCCGAGCCTCACCCGGCTCTCAAACACCTTGTTCAGGTTGTGAATAATGTTGTTCACTTTTCGTACTTCACATAAATCCGCAAGCCGTAGAGAATATGCACAACGCCAAAGCCCAACGCCCAGAAGTTCAAGCCTTCCTGGTAAAACAACGCCGCAAGCAACCCGATTGTTAGTTGTGTAAGGCCGAGGTATCGGACTTCCTTGACGGCAAACTTACTCGCGTTCACAAGCGCAAGACCGTAAAACGTGAGCATGATCGCGGGAAGATATTCATATGTGTGATGCATGAGTAGGGCAACGCAAAAGACCCCACCAGCGAAGAGAGGGATGGCAAGATCGGTTACCAAGTACCTTGCAGGATTGTTCCAAAGTGGAAGCCCTTTTTTCTTTGCCATTCGATTTGAGAAAAAAACTGCCCCACTGATTGCAAGCGCCAAAACTACAATTGCATCAGCAACCAGGTATCCAACAATATCTTCAGCACTCACACGGGTGTGTATCCATTGAGCAAACGTCACCCCCCAGAGCGCTATTATTCCTATGATGATTCCAGCAAGTCCACTGAGTGAAAGAATCTTTGACGACCGCTCCATCATCAAACGGATTTCGGACAAGTCTCTCGCTGGGTCGTTGATGGGTTCCATCGCTGTGTCATCCTTATTATTACATTGACAAAGTACTTTGTGCTGCAAAGTACAATACTTTGAATCGAAAGTCAAGACGTATTTTGACTTTTTCGTTTGAATGGCAACTGGTAGTCATGCAGAACCAAAAAACAAGATAACCGGTTGACATTCTTTGGAAGAAGGGTTACTTTGTCAATAGTAAGAACTGCTGTAACCCGCTTCGTTTTCTCATATGGGAGGAACTTCCATGACGGCACGTTTTCTCATCGTCCTCACAGTTTTGTCCGCCACTTTGGTTTCCGCAAGCTTGGCCCAATCGTTTCAACTCCCGCTTCGCGTTGAGGTCAATGGTGGAACCTATGACATACTCCATTTCGGCGTAAATCCCTCAGCAACATTTTGTGCTGACCCAGGACTGGGAGAAATCATGCTACCTCCCTCTCCGCCCAGCATGATATTTGATGTTCGATTCATCGATCCACGGTCCGGAGATCCCGCATGTTTCGATCAGGGGATGAAGCTCGACCTGCGCCCTTACACCAGTGCCACACAAATCGACACATACAAAGTCCATTTCCAACCGGGTGCGAGCGGTTTCCCCGTAAGATTCTCATGGCTTAATCTCAATCCGTATTACACCAACCCAGTGTGGCTGCGTGATCCGATTAATGGAACGTTCGTAAACGTCAACATGAAATCAGATACAACCTATCTATTGGATATCCAGTTTACTTCATTGCTCATTATTACTGGCGATGGACCTTCCATCTTGCCGCCCAGCACCAACACATACCAAGCAAATTCAGTTTCACAAACATCGGCACGACTTGCTGGCGGTCTCAATCCAAATGGAAATGCGACGACCGGTTGGTTTGAATGGGGTACAACGACAAGCTATGGAAATTCAACACCACCACAATCGGTGGGGAATGGCACACAGACCATTTCACTTTCAACCGTGATTTCCGGACTATCCCCACAAACTGCATATCATTACCGATCTGTGGGCCAGAACGTAAGCGGCACAACCTATGGCACTGATCAATCATTCACAACAATTGCATCAGGTACAATCGGCCAAACACTCATTCCGATTAACGTGACAGATACTGGCGGCGGGCAGACTACTGTCTGGGTCGGCGTCCATCCTTTGGCAACGTATTGCATTGACCCCATGCTGGGAGAAGCTTTGCTTCCTCCAACCCCAGGGCACGGTGTTTTTGACGTGAGACTCGTTGACCCAAGAGGATTCAACAGTGGATGTTTTGATCAAGGTGTCCTTGTAGATCTACGACAACACATTGGCCCCTCTCAAGTAGATACGTCACGAATGGAATTTCAGCCGGGCGGAAGTTACCCGTTCACTTTTACCTGGCCAAATCTCGCTTCGTACTTCAACGATCCAGTCAGACTTGTGGATCCTTATGGTGGGTTCAATGTGAACATTGACATGAAAGCACAGACGTCTTTTACGCTTACCAATCCTGTTATCACCTCATTGCTCGTTACATCAGGTTCCGCGACGACAGCAGTTGGTGAAGAACCAACCGTGCCGGAAGCGTTTGCTCTGTATCAGAACTATCCCAATCCATTCAATCCCGAGACACGGATTGAGTTCGACCTTCCGACCACATCCCATGTTACTTTGACGCTCTTTGACTTGCTCGGGCGGGAGATCAGGGCTTTAACTGATGAAGAAATTAGCCCAGGCCACAAATCAATAATTGTGGATGCGAGCAGTTTGGCAAGCGGTACGTACTATTATAGGCTTTCGGCTGGCAAGTTTACTGCCATTAGGAAGATGGTCGTCATGAAGTGATTTTCGAGGAAGTCCCAAGACGACGGCTTCCACATTATCACTCATGACCCTTCGGTTTCCTTAACCGATTTTGCAATTCTGTTACGTTTCAACTGTTCTAATTGGGGGGTGATGTGCTCTTGATAACAAGTCGGACAGCACCCATGTGAGAACTTCGCCTTACTCCTCTTACCGATGTATCCTTCAATAGCTTCCCACGTGTTGTTTTCGTCGCGAATCTTTTTACAATACGAGCAGATTGGGAGAAGCCCTTCTAGTTGTTGTACAGTGATTTGCAGCGCAAGAATCCGTTCGGCTACGCGCAGACGTGCTCGTAACTCGTCCATATCTACAGGCTTGTTCAGAAAGTCGTCCGCGCCGGCATCCATTCCTTCCATATAGTTTTTCCTCCCCGTGAGCGCAGTCAACATGATGATATAAACGTATTTCTCATGCTCATGGGCGCGAATCCTCCCGCACAACTGCAGACCATCGAACCTTGGCATCATCCAGTCGGTAATCACAAGCCGCGGCTGTTCTTTGATAAATGCCTGCCAGGCTTCCTCACCGTCCTGTGTGACAATCACATCATGTCCCAGCTTCTTGAGCTTGGTCAGCAGGACAAGCCGGGATACACTGTCATCTTCAGCAATAAGGATTCTCATTGGCTACCTCTTGCAATGAATACTTCGATTCAAGAAACTCCTTCGTTTCACAGAACCGTTGTTCAAGTTCCATAACAACGGTTTCAATGTGATGCAGATCGTGTGATTCACCACGATCTTCAAGACGCTGACACAACTTCGCCATCCCGATGAGACCTAATTGTTTTGATGTTCCTTTCAGCAAATGCGCGGTTTGGTGCACTGTACGCGGATCGTTCCCTTCCACCGCGCGACTGATGTTCTTGATCCTTCCCGGAGTTTCCTGCAAAAACATTCTCAAGAGTTGTTCTATCATATGTGGTTCGTCCTCCCCTGCAAGCACAAGAAGGTCCTGTAGCACTGTTTCATCCACAAGCGCCTCGGTATTGTTCACCTTTTGCAAGACGTGTGCAATGGCCTCAGTAGAAGACGACCACCGGGCAATTGCAGTAGCCAGATCGGCCTGGCGTATTGGCTTCGGAAGATAATCATCCATGCCTGCAGCAAGACATCTTTCCTTGTCGCCTTTCAGTGCATTGGCAGTCATCGCGATGATAACGGTGTGTCTGGATTGCCCCTCTATTTTTCGAATGTGTGCGGTTGCTTCGAAGCCATCCATTTCAGGCATTTGGCAATCCATAAACACTATGTCATGGGGAATGAGGGACATACTGGCCAGCACTTCAACTCCGTTGCCGGCGACGTCGGCTCTGTAGCCAAGCTTTTCCAGCATTCTGACCGCGACTTTCTGATTCACGGAGTTGTCCTCTGCCACAAGTATCCGCAGTTGCTTTCCCCGCGTCGCGTGAACATCAATCGAACTGTTGGCGATTGCCCCGATGGACGTTTCATTGCTGGTCACCAGAGTTTCTGCCATAACGTTGACAATACAATCGAATAATTGTGATTGTCTGATCGGCTTCGCCAGACCTGCAGCGAATATGCCATCGTTCAGTTCGCTGGATTTCTGGTTTCCCATCGACGTTAGAAGAATGAGCCGTGTTCCTGTGAGAGTTGGATCAGCTTTGATTGTTCGCGCAAGTTGGAGACCATCCATCTCTGGCATTTGCATATCCAGAATTGCCAGTTCATACGGGTGGCCATCATGTGCAGCACGGTACAGCAGTTCCAATGCCCGCGTGCCGTTTTCCGCAGAACCATTTTCCATTCCCCATGACGTAATGTAATGATGTACTATGGTCCGGTTGATCTTGCTATCATCAACGATCAAGCATCTCAAACCGGCAAGACCGGTACGCGATCGGGGTAGTCCTGCAATGCTCGTTTGTTTTTCAAACGTACCCGTCCACCAGAACGTACTGCCTTTGCCTTGTTCGCTGTCGACCCCAATTGTCCCACCCATCAATTCCACTAGTTGCTTGCATATTGCAAGACCGAGACCAGTGCCGCCATACTTGCGCGTCGTTGAACCATCGGCCTGAGAGAACGAACGGAACAAACGTCTTTTCTCGTCATCCGAAATGCCGATGCCCGTATCGGTAACTGTGAAGCGCACCGTCACGGCATGTTCGGTTTCTTCCTCAACCATCGCACCAACGGTGATCTCCCCCTCCTGGGTGAACTTGATGGCGTTCCCAACAAGATTTGACAGTATTTGTCGTACGCGCCCCGGATCACCGCGCAACGTGCGCAGCAACTCGCGGTCAAGCAAACATCCAAGCTCGAGACCTTTTTTCTGTGCCTCGGGTGCAAGGAGTTCAACAATGCCTTCTACCACGGAGATCAAGTCGCAGTCAATGACCTCCATGGATAGCTTGCCAGCCTCGATTTTCGAGAAGTCCAAGATGTCATTAATAACAGTCAGCAGGGCATCGCCCGATTTGCGAACGATCTCTGCATATTCGCGCTGTTCGAGAGTGAGGTCGGTATCAAGCATCAGGCTCGCCATGCCGATGATCCCATTCATCGGGGTGCGTATCTCGTGGCTCATATTGGCAACAAACTCAGACTTCAATCGCGAAGCTTCCAAGGCCACTTCTCTGGCTGCAATGATTTCTTTTGCTTGTTCCTCTAACTGGATAGCCTGCCCCTCTGCTTTCCACTTAGCCTGCAGGAAATGCGCATTTGTCTTCTCCAATGCGTCAGCCTGCCGACGCAGTTGATCCTGCGCTCGCCGGCGTTCCGTGATATCCGTTTGAATACCGACTGAACCGACAACATTCCCCTGGTTGTCAAATACCGGCGATCCATTCATCTGAACCCAAATGGTTTCTCCGGATTTGGTCTTCATTCGGATTTCGTATTCATCAGACTTCCTGCTCAGACGGAGTTGGTTCTTTTCCAGTAGAAGCTTGGCATCCTCCTCGTGGACAACCAGTTTGTGGGCGACTTTTCCAATAAGCTCTTCGCGAGAATACCCTAACATTGTCGTGAAACGTTCGTTAACGAACTGAATTACATCGTCGTTGTCAACAAACAGCAACCCTTCGTTCATGGTTTCGACCAACGTACGGTATTTGTCTTCACTTTCGTGTAATGTTCTTTCTGCCTGTTTGCGCTCGGTGATATCTCGGTAGGCACTTAAAAAGAATGTGAATCCTTCACGTTCGATGATTGATGTTGAAACGAGCAGATGCTTACGTTCTCCATTTTTTGCAACAATTGTCGTCTCAATATCTCGCGTCTCCTTGGTTTCAAGGATCTGTTTCAGACCATCGAGAGCATGCATACGATCCTTTTCCGACGGATAAAGAAGAACTGTAAAATCTGGGCATGAGTTGGCCTCATGTTTTGTATACCCCGTGATCTCCTCCATCCTGAAGTTGAATAATTCAAAATGCCCGTCCTTGTCGCTCAGGGTAATCCCTTCTCCCACCGTTTCAAGTACAAACTCCAATTGTTCGTGCTCCTGTCGCAGTTGGTCCTCGGCGCGTTTGCGCGCGGTCATATCGCGACTGACGCCTACAATCCCAATGGCCCTCCCGTTTTTATCTCGCAACGGCACTTTGCTTGACAACAACCAGCCGGTTTCGCCTGTCGGCAAGATTGTTTGTTCTTCGCGGTTGATGAGCGCCTTACCTGACCTGAACACCTCTTGATCGTCGGAATACGATCTCATCGCCATTTCAATAGGTCGATAGTCAGTGTCTTTCTTTCCAATCAGTTCATCGAGTGATTTTGCACCAAGGGCTTGCATGTGGGCAACGTTGTTCAACAAGAACCGGGACTCAGGGTCTTTGACGTAGATCCGGTCCGGTATGTTGTCAATAAGCGTG
>JBGPGQ010000183.1:0-6555 GCA_041483995.1 Bacteroidota bacterium | reverse complement strand
GGCGTCGTGCTGCCGGGGGTGGTCTCACGAACGTCTACCGGCAAACGAACCGCCTCACATTCAAGACCACTCGATCCCTTTGGGAAGGGGCCAAGCTCGATTTGAATTGGAACATTAACTGGGCCTATAATCGTACGCAAAATATCTTTACCGATTCGGTGTCTGGGATGCCGACAATCGTGAGCACATCGACTCAAGGGAGTATTGAGCGATCGTTTCTGACATTTCCAGATGTCTTCTTTCTCGGCATCTTCAAAAGTAATCTGAAAGAAGTGGGCAAAAAATTTGGTGAGCTCAAAGCCAATAATGACACGTCCCTCACAGAAGGGGAAAAGCTGAGCAAGGCATTTGAGCAAGGTTTTGAAGCATTGCCGTTTTTCGGCAAAATCTTTGGCAAGTACACTCCGCGGGTAAATTTTGCCCTCAGGTGGGATGGTCTGGAAAAAATTCCAATGTTCTCGGGATTTGTGAGCAGGCTGTCATTGGATCATTCGTATACGTCCACCTACACGCGCAACTTCAGCAGTCGGCCCGGCGGAGGTGGCGAGCAAACCGATAATCAGCGTGTTGCGTATGGCTTTGCGCCGCTGGTTGGTTTGAATTTTACATTTAAGGAACTGATGAAGGGGAGCTTCGGAGCCACTGTTCGCTACAACACCAACACATCATATGATCTTGCCCCATCGTCGAGAAACATAGTTGAAACTCTTGCACAGGAAATATCCGTTACAACGTCATACAGCCGTCGGGGTTTTGAGATCCCACTGTTCGGTCTTGCCCTCAATAATGACATCGATATCAGCACGTCGTATTCGGTGACAAAGAACTCCCGCCGCACCTACGATGTTTCCAAACTCGATGTCAACACCGATGGAACGCCTCTCGAAGGGACAACGCGCACAGTGATCGAACCGCGCATCAAGTATGTTCTCAGTCTCCGCGTCACTGCGTCTGTTTATTACATCTATACAAAAATCGCACCGGATGAATCAGGATCGTTGATACCGGGCAGCACAACAAATGAGGCGGGTCTCGACATCCACATTTCCATCCAATAGCTGTACAAATGTTGAAAACTGAGAGTTCATGGCTGGTGAACCGTGGTTGATTATCACTCGTGAAATCGTTATTATTTTTTCAAATTAGAGAATGGACTGAAGATGGAAGAGCTGAAGGGCAAAGTACTCTGGGTTGATGATGAAATTGACTTACTGCGTCCACATATCAGGATGCTGACCGGAAAAGGTTATAATGTTGAGACGGCAACGAACGGTGAAGATGCGGTCAGTATGGTTCGGCAAACAGGGTTCGATCTGGTGTTTCTCGACGAGATGATGGCCGGCATGGGCGGACTAAAGACGCTCGCAGAAATCAAGGATATGCGTCCCAATCTTCCTGTTGTCATGATTACAAAGAATGAAGAAGAAACATTGATGGAAGAGGCAATCGGAAGCAAGATCAGCGATTACCTCACAAAACCTGTCAATCCCAGCCAGGTGTTGATGGTATGCAAGAAGTTTCTTGAGGGAAAGAAGATCGAAGGCGCAGCGGTATCCAAGGATTACATCCAGGGGTTCAGCGAGGTTTCTCAGGTGCTGATGGATTCCCCTACATATAGTCAATGGGTCGATCTCTACACGCGTCTTGTTGGATGGGGACTGGAATTCGACGATCACCCCGAGTTGGGGCTCAAGCAGACGTTGGTGGATCAATTGCGCGAATGCAATCTTGCCTTCGGCAAATACGTTGAGAAGAACTATAGAAACTGGCTGGAACAATCGGACAATAGGCCCGTCCTCTCTCCAGATGTTGTAGACCGTTATCTCATTCCTGAGCTTGAGACCGGGAAATCAGTAATCTTCTTTGTTATAGACTGTCTACGGCTTGACCAGTGGCTTATCATGGAGAGTCTGTTGCACGAATATTTTTCCATTTCCAAGCAGTTCTACTTCAGCATCCTTCCCACGGCAACGCCGTATTCCCGAAATGCCATCTTCAGCGGGTCGTTTCCGAGCGATGTGGAACTCCGTCATCCGGAGTTGTGGGAAAAGAGTGAGGACGATGAAAACAGTCGCAACAGGTATGAACGGCAGTTTCTGGACAAACTCCTCGAGCGTCGCAAGATTGTGTTGAAGCCTGAGCCAAAGTATGTCAAGATACTTGATGCGGAGTTTGGACGGAGTATTGAGCACACGATTAACTCGTATACTCAATCACGACTCACATCAATTGTTGTGAACTTCGTGGATATGCTCGCTCACGGTCGTTCCGATTCCACGCTGTTGAAAGAAATTGCGCCGGATGAATCCGCCTACCGGTCGCTGACAAAAACATGGTTTTTACACTCATCCCTGTTCGGCATGCTCAAAACGCTGTCGAAGAACAAAAATGTCACCGTTGTTCTTACAACTGACCATGGAAGTATCCGGTGCCTGCGAGGCACGAAGGTGCTCGGTGATCGTGAAGCCTCAACAAACCTGCGGTACAAATATGGTCGCAACCTGAAGGCTGAAGAGAAGGCGGCGATTTTTGTAAAGAACCCGCTTGACTTCCGATTGCCGAAGCGTGGCATTGCGGCAAATTATATTATTGCCAAGGAAGATTTCTATTTTGTTTATCCGACCGACTACCACAAGTACCTGAACCAATATAGGGACAGCTTTCAGCATGGTGGTGTTTCGATGGAAGAGGTGATCCTGCCTGTTGTAAAGTTAGAGCCGAAGGGATGAAAGTTTTTCTCAGCAAATCGTGCGAAGAAACTGTAAGCTTGGGCAGGTCCTTTGGTGCGATGCTGCAACCCGGAGATATTGTTGCGTTGCTCGGGAATTTAGGAAGTGGAAAGACACAGTTCGTTACCGGGATTTGCAAAGGTCTGGGTGTGGAAGACCATGTTGCAAGCCCAACGTATACGCTGATCAATGAGTACAAAGCTTCGCTGGCAACAGTCATACACATTGACCTTTATCGAATTGTCTCGCAGTCTGAGATAGAAGAGCTTGGGATTGAAGAGTATTTCAATGAACGCTACATCTGTCTGATCGAGTGGGCAGAACGGGTAGCGGAAATTTTGCCGCAATGGCACCATGCTATCAAGTTCAGTCATACGGGAAACGAGGAGGAAAGGGAGATTAGAATCGAAGAAAATGAAAAGGTCCCTTCGTGATCGTGCTGGGCTTAGAGACTGCGACAGAAGTGTGCGCTGCTGCAGTTGTTGCGGACGGTAAAGTGCTTTACGAGGCGCGTCTCAATCAGAAGAACGTGCACGCAGAAAAATTGCTGACGTTGATTCACACTGTTGTTGAACGTTCCACATTTCGATTCAGCGATCTTGACTGCATAGCGGTTTCAATCGGGCCTGGCTCTTTTACAGGTCTGAGGATTGGGCTGAGTATCGCAAAAGGACTTGTATATGCTTCAGGCAAGCCTCTTGTCGCGGTGCCCACGTTGAGAGCGTTGGCTCAACAAGTAGTTGACGGAGGAGCATTGGACTCCGATGACATAGTTCTCTCAATGATTGATGCCCGTCGGGATGAAGTGTATTGCCAGTTGTTCAGACTCGAAGAGAAAAGTGTTCAACCTCTCTGGGAGGAAAGAGATATGACCCTTTCATATCTCGTCGATCAATTGAGTGGAAAAATGGTAACTGTGACCGGTAATGCAAACCCAAAACTATCAAAAATGCTTCTTGAGCAAATGCCGGAACGCGCTGCGTGGTTCAACTACGCACCAGCGGATGTTTCCGGGTGCAGGGCTGGCACAATTGCGCTTATGGGTGAGCGGATGGTTCGTGCGAACGAAATTGTCAACCCTGATACGATTCAGCCCAAATACATAAAAGAATTCTATTCAGGAGTGCACCAGCATTGAAGACGGAATCTTGCCATGTCGTGGTTTAGACGTTCGAAGGAAAATATTGCATCAGAAACGCAGAAGAAGGATATCCCCGAGGGGATGTGGACGAAGTGTGAAAGTTGCGGGGAGATCATCCATAAGAAGGAATTGGAACAGAACCTGTTCACGTGCGTGAAGTGCAATGCACATTTTCGTATTGGCAGCAAAGAGTACATCGAATACCTTCTTGATGCGAACTCCTTTAAGGAGTATGACCGCAAGATGCGTTCTTCAGATCCGTTGAAGTTTGTGGATACAAAGCGGTATCGCGACCGCATTCCGGAAGCGATTAAGAAAACCAGGTTGTATGATGCGGTACGGTGGGGAACGGGGACAATGGACAAACGCCCAGTTGTGCTTTCGGCGATGGATTTTAGCTTCATCGGTGGCAGCATGGGTTCCGTTGTCGGTGAGAAGATTGGTCGTGCAATTGACAAGGCATGGAAAACGAAGACGCCTCTGATTGTTGTTGCCGCCAGCGGTGGCGCACGCATGATGGAAGGTGCGTTATCGCTCATGCAGTTGGCAAAGACAAGCGTCAAACTATCGCGGCTTGCGGACGCATCAATTCCTTACATCTCTGTGCTTACTGACCCGACAACCGGTGGCGTTACGGCGAGCTATGCAATGTTGGGGGATATTAATATTGCCGAACCTGGTGCGCTCATCGGCTTTGCCGGACCGCGTGTCATCAAACAAACGATCGGTAAGGATCTTCCGCCGGGATTCCAGCGTTCAGAGTTCTTGCTTGAGCACGGATTTGTCGACCTGATAGTTCATCGCAAAGAACTCAAACAAATGATTTCGCGACTGATCTCTTTCCTTGCTCCTTGACATCACTAAGAAAATTGTAATCGTATGAATATTCACATACTTGGCGCTCCGATGGACCTGGGCTCCGGGCGCCGTGGCGTCGACATGGGCCCTTCTGCAATTCGTATTGCGGGCCTGTCTGATCGACTGAAAGACCTTGGGAACAAGGTCATTGATGAAGGTGATATTGACGTCAAGAATGTTGAAGAACTCCGTGTGGGAGATATGAAGGCACGGTACCTAAGGGAGATCGCGCGCGCCTCAACAATCCTTTGCCAAAAAGTTGAAAGGATAACTTCACACGGCCACTTCCCGTTGGTGCTCGGCGGCGATCATTCGATTGCTGTCGGGACCATTTCCGGTATCGCAGCTTACTGTAAACGAAAGCGGAAAAAGCTGGGTGTGTTGTGGATTGATGCGCATGGCGACATCAATACGCCGTCAACATCTCCTTCCGGAAACATTCATGGAATGCCTCTTGCGGCAGTACTTGGTCTTGGACCCAAAGACCTTGCCCATGTGGGTGGCAATTCCCGGAAAGTGGACCCTCTCAACGTCGCGCTCGTCGGAATACGAAGTTTGGATGAAGGGGAGAAACGGCACCTGAAACAAACAGGAGCTCATGTCTATACCATGCCTGACATTGATCGGCAGGGAATTCACAGAGTAATGAAGAAAGCACTGGCGAGGGTGACGGAAGGAACCGATTTTGTCCATGTCAGTTTCGATCTGGACGCTGTTGATCCCACGGTTGCTCCCGGTGTCGGCACCCCGGTAAAGGGAGGTCTTGATTACCGGGAAGCGCATCTGATAATGGAGCTCATCAGCGATTCAAAGAAGATGACTTCACTCGAGATTGTTGAAGTGAATCCGATACTTGATGAAAACAACACGTCTGCGGAGTTTGCCGTGGAGTTGGTACAGTCTGCTTTTGGAAAGAAGATTCTCTGAACCATGACGAAAGTCATCAACGACATCTCTGAAATGCAGCACACGGCTGAACAATTGAGAGTGGGTGGAATGCGATTGGCAGTTGTCCCAACGATGGGTTCCCTTCACGAAGGCCACATGAGCCTTATCCGCACAGGTAAGAAAAATGCCGATATTGTCATCACCACGATATTTGTGAACCCGGCGCAATTTGGCCCGGGAGAAGACTATGAACGATATCCACGTAACCTTCCGCAAGATATTTCACGAGCAGGTGAAGCAGAAACAGATTATGTCTTTGCTCCGGAGGCCAAGGCAATGTATCCGGACGGATTTCTTACGCATACAGAAGTTGACCGGTTCAGCAATGTACTGGAAGGCAAGACGCGACCGGGTCACTTTCGTGGCGTTACCACAATCGTCGCGAAACTGTTCATCATTACAATGCCGCATGTTGCAGTGTTCGGTCAAAAAGACGCTCAGCAAGTCGTCGTCATCAGGCGCATGATGCGCGACCTCAATTTTCCTATTGAACTCATTGTAGCACCCATCGTGCGTGAACCGGATGGGCTCGCATTGAGCTCTCGCAACGTCTATCTTACGAATGTTCAGCGAACCGAGGCTCTTGTTCTTAATAAATCACTACGACTTGCAGAGCAAAGGATTCAAAATGGTGAACAACATTCTTCCCGAATCATCCAGGAGATGTCCGAGTTGATATCGTCAAATTCTTCCGGAGTGATAGATTACGTTTCGGTTGCAGACGCCGACACGCTCGATGCGCTTGACTTATGCACACGTCACCGCCCGATACTCATAAATTTCGGATGCTGGCTCAAGAGCCTCATTCGATCCATAAAGGCGGGCGTGAGTGGCGGGTCGGCGCCGACCGGTTCCCGATCTCGAAAACGGTCACGGGCG
>JBGPGQ010000182.1:0-6559 GCA_041483995.1 Bacteroidota bacterium | reverse complement strand
TCCATTGCGGCTGCCGATAACACCGAGTTGATCCGTGGTGGAGATGGTAAGATCGAAATGAACTTGCTCAAAATGTCCGGCCAATCCGTCAAAGATCTGGTCGCCCCTGAGCCGGATGAGACCGACCCTCCGATTCGTTTGCCCCGATTTCGTGTCTGGGGCCTCAATCCAAAACCGCATGCAGATGTGGAATCGCTCTATCCCTCAATTATGATTAACAATGATATTGCTCCCAGCGCAGATACGCTCAATGTATTTGGGGGATTGTTGAAAGAACTGACAGCGCTTCGGATTGAAACGAAGAGGCAAATGAAATCTTCGCAACAAGCCGAAGAAAAATCCCGCCTCGATGCGATGCAATCCTCGTTCAAAATCCTTATCAATTCCTTCTACGGGTATCTCGGGTACAGTCGCGCTTTGTTCAACGATTTTTCACAGGCTGATGCGGTCACGAGTATCGGGCAACAGATGCTTCACAAAATGATTGACATGATCCAATCCGAAGGGGGGAAAGTAATCGAAGTCGATACCGACGGTCTCTTCTTCATTCCACCCGGCGCAATCAAAGGGGAAACAGCCGAAGAACAATTTGTACAACAACTATCCGATCAAATGCCACCAGGCATTGCGATTGCTCTGGATGGACGATACAAGAAGATGTTCAGCTACAAGAAGAAGAACTACGCGTTGCTTGGATATGATGACACAATCAAAGTCAAAGGGTCATCACTGATCTCCCGCAGTATGGAGCGATTCGGTCGCACATTCATTTACCAGGCAATCGAGCATCTTTTCAATGAAAACATGGATGGACTTCACAGACTCTATGTGGATTTCTACAGCAAGATTTGTAATCACGAACTTGAGGTGAAAGAATTCAGCCGAACGGAGACTCTCAAAGACTCCTTGATGGAATACACGCGTGAAGTGGAAGCGGGAAGACGAAACAGAAGTGCGGCCTACGAGATCGCTTTGGCTTCGGGACGACCACTGAAACCGGGTGAACGGATTACGTATTACATTACCGGGAGCGACCCAAGTCCCAGAAGTTTCGACAACTGCAAACCCGTCGAGGAATGGAACCCAAGTTTTCCGGACGAAAATGTCCAGTTCTATCTGAGGCGTCTTGACGAGTTTGCGGAGAAATTCGAGAACTTCTTCAGCCCACGGGATTTCAGGGCCATTTTTTCTGCCGACGATCTGTTTCCGTTTAGTTCAGAGGGAATTGCCGTTTTGGAGAAAGAGGTAAAAGAAACATCTGACTTTGATGAAGATAAACAAGGAGAATAAGCTGCGCTTGCGTTTTTAGTTTCAGTTCCTTACCATTCTCCCAATAATTCACTGTACTCCGGCTGTTTTCGTTACAGGTCTCAGTTGAATGTATAAGCGTTAGGTCGTTGACTCTCTGCACCGAAACAGAATTCGCACGGCGAGGGTGGTACAATTTATTCAACCTTTATGAAAGGTCTGGTTGCATGGAAAAGGGTACCGTCAAATGGTTCAATAGCGCAAAGGGATATGGCTTCATCAAGCGTGAGAGCGGTGAAGATCTCTTCGTACACTTCAAGTCAATTGTTGGCGAGGGGTACAAGAGTCTGAAGGAAGGTGACGCTGTCCAATTCGATGTTGAGCAGGGTGCTAAAGGGTTGCAGGCAGTTAACGTTTCAAAGGCATAATATCCGGTGGGTAGGGCGTTGATAATCCGTAACAGAGGAATATCAACAGGTACTTGAGAAAATAAAACATCCCTTCCGCTCGGAAGGGATGTTTGCGTTTAGAGACAGCAACCCTTCAATTGCTCTTCTGCTGGACCCACCTTTTGATATATTCCACGATTTGAACTGTCGAAGCCCCGGGAGTGAATAGTTCGCCAACACCGAGCCGCTTCAATTCCACAATGTCCTTGTCTGGTATTATGCCACCCCCAAACAACAGAACGTCATCAAGTCCTCGCTCTTTTAGTAACGTAATGATCTTTGGGAAGACAGTCATGTGTGCGCCGCTCAAAATGCTCACGCCGATTGCATTCACGTCTTCCTGCAAGGCTGCCTCTACGATCATTTCCGGGGTCTTGCGAAGACCTGTGTATATCACTTCCATACCCGCATCACGGAGTGCAGCAGCAACCACTTTTGCTCCCCGATCGTGACCATCCAGGCCCACCTTGGCTACAAGTACCCGAATTTTTTTCTGCATGATACGGTCCTTCAAGACATCTTTATTTCAGATTGGAACTTCTGAAGCGTAGTATAGAATTTTGAAACAGGGAGACCAACGACATTATAGAAACACCCTTCAATGCGCGTTGCGAATACCGCCCCGTAGTCATCCTGAATTCCATACGCGCCCGCTTTATCAAGCGGTGAGCCTCCGTTTACATAGTTCTCAATTTCATTTATAGGCAGCACGCGAAAAGTAACACGTGTTGCTTCAACTTCTGTCACCGACCGGTTTGAAGGACGGTCAACAAGGGAAAATGCCGTATATACTGTGTGTGTGCGACCGCTCAATATTCGTAACATTCTACAAGCATCAGCAGCATTTTCCGGTTTTCCCAAAACCGCCCCATCGATAACGACAATAGTATCAGCACCAATAATAATTGCGTCAGCAAACTTCTCCGCGACACTCTTTGCTTTGAGTGTTGCAAGTCTCGATGCGTTTTCTGCAGGCGAGACCGCAGGATCAAACTCTTCAGAAACGTGGCTTGGGAACACCTCCACCACCAGTCCGATTTGTTCCATCAGACTGATCCTTCGAGGCGACTTTGAGGCAAGAACCAGATGTTTTGTCAGACTCATCCAAGGCAACGGTTAAAAAAAAAGCGACACATGTATGTATCGCTTCATTGAACGGTCTCCACTGAGTGCACGGACAATCAGCGGAACATAGCCTTGATGCTTCCCCAAGTTCTTCGCACACTGCTTACAGCGTGTTGTACAGTAATCGGGCCATAATACGCTACCGAACCACTGGCAAAGATAACCTTAATCCGATACTGGTACACACTCTCCGATATTCTGAATGCCGTATCATCGACATATTCATAGGAAGCATTATTCCCTTTTAGTGCTATCGGACTCAACAAAAAGAACTGACCGGTTGTACCAGCGCTTCGTTCCAGTTCGTAACGAAGAACTCCGGTTTCATCTTCGCTAAACCAACGGATGGTAATGTTACTTCCATCGCTGGTTCCACTCAGACTCCCGTCTCGGATTGCTCCGCCAAAAACAACAGCCACAGCCAAAACAAGAGTCAAACCGAGTATTAGTAGTCTATTAGCCATAGAGGGAGAGTAAGAAATCTTCATTTCACTATGAATATAAACGGGCTTGTTTTGAAAGTCAAGCCTTTTTTCTCCTTTCCCTGAAACAAAGGTTAGTGCGGAAGGCGGGACTTGAACCCGCATGCCTTGTGGGCGCCACCCCCTCAAGATGGTGCGTCTGCCAATTTCGCCACTTCCGCATAAATCCTCAGCATTTCAAGAAACCAACGAACAGGAGCAGATTTGGCAATTCGAGTGAGCGTGGATGGAATCGAACCATCGACCCTTTGCTTAAAAGGCAAATGCTCTACCCCTGAGCTACACGCTCCCATACATCGCGTCATTGAAGCACAGTCTGAAAACCTGACAGTCAGCAATCAACCTGCTTTGGACTCTTTGATTGGTTGGTCCTGAGGAGAACTTTCAGCCTTAATATATGACTTTCTGTAGAGAATTCCCAACGGAACAATAACACAATAGCCAAGAATGAGAAGGATTGGGGCAAGTACAAGCGGTAAGAAGCCCTCAACAGATCCTTCGAGCATCGCGATATATCCGGCAAGAATCACTATAAGCCCGACACCAATTATCACGAAGTTTTCCTTTGCAAGCGGTAGATGATCGTCTTTGAAAGCTTTCCGCTTGCCTTCCTTTTTTCTAACTGCTTTAGCCATTGTTCGCTCCAAGTTCTTCGAAATGCATTATTTCACACACCAACTGCCGAAAGAAAAAGCCCAGCGTTGGGGGGAACGCCGGGCCTGACCATAACGTATACAACAGTCAGGGGAGAAACTGTCGTAAAGGTCAATTGCAAATTTATACAATTCCTATTCATTGTCAAGCAAAAAATTAAAGTGATCGGTTGCAGAAGATTCTCAAGTGTTGATATCCAAAGACGCGCTATGTTGAATGCACAACGCCATCAACAATCTTGGCAATGCTGTCTGCGTTTTTGGCCAGGGATTCATTGTGTGTAACAACAACAAAGGTCTGGCCGCGGTTTCGACTTAAGTCCCATATCAGCTCGTGCAACCCTTGGGCATTTGCAGTATCCAGATTCCCTGATGGCTCATCAGCCAGAATGACTTTGGGCGAATTCATCAGTGCGCGTGCAACAGCGACCCGTTGCTGTTCCCCACCAGAAAGCTTGGGTGGCTTCTGATTTGCTTTCCTTTCCACCCCCACGTCTCGAAGCAATTCCAAAGCATGGTCCTTTACATCCGAAAACCTTTTTCCTGCGATAAGAGCCGGCATCGCCACATTTTCAAGCGCAGTAAACTCAGGCAACAAGTGGTGAAACTGAAACACAAAACCAATCTCCTCATTACGAAATCGGGCTATTTGTTCCTCATTGAGAGAGAAGACGTCAACGTCTTCGTAGAAGACTCTCCCTTCGGTTGGTCTGTCCAGCGTTCCAATAATATGGAGCAATGTGCTTTTTCCCGCGCCGGACGCACCAACAATGGCAACAATCTGACCCTTGCCAACTGCCATCGTTACCCCACGAAGGACATGCAGCTTGGAATCGGGCGTTTCGTCTGAGGAGAATACTCTGGTGACAGCGTCAATTCGAATAATCGGCTCCACTGCCTTTTTCTTCGCCATTCCTTACTCCCACCGTATTGAGTCGACCGGCATGAGGTTCGCAGCGCGAATCGCCGGATAGAGAGAAGCAAACGTACTGAGAAGCATGGACGCCAACGAAACCGCGATGAAATCGGTCCAACGTACCTCAACAGGAATTGCAGGAATAATGTAGACATTAGGGTCTAACGGAAATAACTGGTAGTGTATCTGAAGGTAACAAACAACCAGCCCAATTGCTGTCCCGAGTATCGTGCCGAATGATCCTACAAGAAACCCCTCAAACATGAAAAGTCGCGCAATACTGGTTCGTGTCGCACCAAGCGCTTTAAGAATGCCAACATCTCTGCGTTTTTCAATGACGCCCATTGTGAGTGAACCCAAAACGTTGAACGTTCCCACGCCAACGATAAGACAAAGAATGATGTATGCACTCCAGCGTTCCACTTTCATTACAGAGTAAAGATCTTTGTGCAGATCATACCAGGTCGAAACGGAATATCGTCTTCCTAATTTGTTTTCAAGAATCTTTTTTACTGCGTCAGCATCATCTATTGCATGCAGCCGCAATTCAATACCGCTGGCTTCATCCTTGAACTGAAACAATTGCTGCGCATTCTCAAAAGAAATGAAAGCAAAGTGAGCATCATAATCCTTGTTGTTTGAGTCGTAGATACCTACTACCGTAAATTTCCTTGTAAGTGGCTGACTGAACTGCATCATCATAGCATCCACTCCGACCGGACTCACAATTGTAATTTCCGACCCGACCGTCGTACCGAGGCGGTCTGCAAGAGCAAGCCCTATAACAATACCGGGTGTTCCGTTATTCTCGCCAAGAGAAAATGATCCAAGAACTATGCTCTTCTTTACTCCTGACACATTGCCAATAAGGGAATCAACGACTCCTTTGACAAGCACAACCCTATTGACATGAGATGAAATCAATAACGCTTTGCTTGCCACGAAGGGTGACGATGCCATAATATGGGGCTCGTCATTCAACATGTTGCCGATATTGCTTGACAGTGACATCGATTTGCCCCTCACAGGTTCGATCTTGATGTGTGGATCAAAACCAACGAGCACTCCGGTGACCACGCTGTTGAATCCGTTGAAGACAGAAAGAACAATAATCAGTGCCGCGACGCCCACCGTGATTCCGATGACGGATACGAGCATGATGATTCTGATAAAACGCAATTGTCGTTTGGAGCGGAGATATCGAAGCGCTATGAACCGTTCGTACTTCATTATGAAAACCTGATTGCGGTAATGGGCCTCAACCTCGATGCAAGTCTTGCAGGGATGAACGAACTCAATACACACAATACGACGCTAATCACCGTTACAATGAGAAAGTAATCCCACCGTAGAAGAATCGGGACAGAAGTCATAAAATAAATATCACTTGGCAGGGAAAAGAACTTCAATTCCATTTGGGTATAACAGGTTGTAAATGCGAGAATGTTTCCGAGAACTGTCCCGATGCCACCAATGATCAATCCCTGTCTCAAAAAAATCTTCGTGATCCCCCATCGCGTCGCACCCATGGAAGCAAGAATTCCTATTTCTTTGGTCTTGCCTAATACCATCATCAAAAGAGTTCCGATGATATTCACTGTCGCCACAATGATGATAAGTCCGAGAATGATGGGCACCGGCTCTTTTTGCAGTTCGATCCAGGTAAAAAGATTGCGGTACGTTTGA
>JBGPGQ010000181.1:0-6578 GCA_041483995.1 Bacteroidota bacterium | reverse complement strand
GCGCCAATGCGAGGAAGCCCAGTCCCGCCCACGCCTGCTCCGGTTTCTCAACAAGCGTATTGACTACGAACCACGCCGCAATTCCCACGAAGAGTATCGGAGTGAATGGATAGCCGAGTGTTTTGTATGGTCGTTCAATGTCCGGTCTCCGTCTGCGGAAGATAAATACACTGGCTCCTGTGAGACCAAAGAAAATCCAGTCGGTGAATACAACGTACGAAATCAGCTCGTTGAACGTCTGCCAGAACAAAATCAGCGCAATGGCCCAGAGTGACTGAAGCATAATCGCAACGGCGGGAGTATGAAATGTGGGATGGACTTCCGCTACCTTCTTGAAGAAAACGCCATCGCTTGCCATGGCGAAATAAATGCGGGGAGCTGTGAGCGTGTAGATGCCTGCAGTCCCGAACGTTGATATGAATATTGCGCCAGCGATGATGCTTCCGCCTACGGGACCAAGCACCATGCTCATTGCATCCGCTGCGAGCGTGGATGTGGTGCCGATCTGCGAAGGGGAGAGCAGGAATAAATATGCAACATTCGTCAGCACGTAGATGATGGTGACCGCAAGAGCACCGACCACCATTGCTATCGGTACGCTGCGGGTTGGGTTCTTGGCCTCGCCGGCAGTAAACGAAGCATGCTGCCAGCCGCCGTACGACCAGAGCACCCCGACCATTGCAACAGTGAGTGCACTGCTGAGTCCCTTCGGAAGACTTCCCAGTCCCGCGCCCAAATCCGATGTGTGGCTCGAACCCCAACCTATCCCAACAAGGATCAAGCAGAAGATCCCGATGAGCTTCAGCAGTGTGAAGACATCGGAAAAGATTCCACCGATCTTCACGCCGAAGACATTCACCACTGTGACCAGAACAAGCCCGCCAATCGCGACAAGCTGTATCCCGCCCGGACTCAACGGAACGAAATAGCCAAAGTACGTTGCGAACGCGACACTGAGTGCAGCAATGCCGCCTGTGTTGACGACAAGGAAGTATGCCCATCCGAACAGGAATCCTGCCAGGCCGCCATACGCTTCGGAGAGATAGACGTACATTCCGCCTGCACGGGGCATCATGCCGCCAAGCTCGGCAAATGTCAAGGCGCCTGACAGTGCCATCACTCCGCCGATCACCCAGACGCCGAGTATCCAGAGAGGTGAGGGAAGGTTTTGCGCCACAAGCGATGGCGTCAGGAAGATGCCAGAGCCGATCGTTCCGCCAATGGCAATCATCGTAAGGTCGAACGTTGTAAGATCTTGCTTGAGTTGAGTCATAAGACAATGAGAGAGTCGAAGGATGTCGGATTGGAAATCACAAACACTCTTTCACGGCGCCGGCTACAGTTCTCATTTCCTCGGCAGAACAATAAAAATGCGGCGAGAAGCGGAGTTTGCCATCGCGCAGCGCAGGTGTGATATTGCGATCCATGAGTTTCTTAAACACCAGTTTCTCATCAGTTCGCAACTGCTTGATGGTAACGATGCCTGCACGCTCACCGGGCTGAGCGGATGTGTAAAGCTCGACTCCATCCATCTTCTGAAATTCCTCAATCAGAACTTGAGTGAGACCAAGGACCTGATCTTCGATTGTATCAAGGCCGAACTCCAGAATTGTCCCAAGGGCTGCATGCATTCCCCAAAGACCCGGCATGTTCATGCTTCCGCCTTCATAGCGCCGCGCCGTTGCTGCAAGCGGCTGGGTAAAATTGGAGAATTCCCACGGGTTATGGACAGCGAGCCATCCGAGATTGGTTTGTTGGATTTGGGACTGCAACTCGTTAGTGACATAAAGAAACCCGGTGCCATGCGGTGACATTTGCCACTTCTGTCCGCCTGCGGCGAGCGCGTCGATCTTCATTTTCTGCACGTCAATACGAACTGCACCGACGGCCTGAATGCCGTCCACTGCAAATATGATTCCACGCTTCCGGCACATCTCACTAATTGCTCCAAGATCGGCACGATAGCCGGAGAGAAACTGTACAGCGCTGAGTGCAACGAGTCTGGTGCGGGGAGTGAGTGCAGCGGTCATCATCTCGGCCGTGACTTTGCCACCAATGTTCCGGATAGTATCCAGCTCAACTCCCAACCGTTTCAAGTTGAGAAATGGCCAAACGTTGGCGGGGAATTCGAGATCATTCAGCAGTATCCTGTCGCCGGATTTCCACGGAATGCCTGATGCAATAATGTTAATTGCATCCGACGTGCTTGCAGAGAGTGCGATGCGGTCCGGCGATTCGGCATTGACCAGTTTCTGCACGAATGTTTTGCATTCAGCGACCATGGGAAGATCGTCCTGGTACGTTTCAAGCTTGCCTTCCGAGCGTTGATCCAGATATGCTTTCATCGAACCAACCACACGCGTTGAGAGCGGACTTGTGCCGGCGTGGTTGAGATAAATTTTCCCCTGTGCGGTATGTGGGAAGAGAGAGCGGGCTTTGGCGAGCCTTGCTGAGTCAAGCATATTGTTATTTGTTTTGCATAAAGGTTTCCATTACCGGTAGGACAGGTATTCCTGCTTGTCCACTGGGAATCACCATGTCCATTGTGGTCAGACAGGAATGTCTGACCTACCAGTGGAGATTTCTTCAGATCGCTGCTGATCCAACTACTGTTGAAAATACTTCTTATTGCAATACCACCATTTGTATCCGGATAAGGTCTTTGCCAACCCTGCCTTGAGTGGATTGTGCAACATGTATGACAACTTTCCGAATAATTCTTTTTCCCTTCTGATGATCCTGTCAAACGATTCACCCTGCCACACCTGTCCACGAGAGCATCGCCCAACGTTTATTATCCGGGAGGAAGTCCCTTTCATTCCTTTCATGATGCGCGAAAGCGAATATCCGAGATCAGCCGCGAAGACAACGTGCACATGATCCGGCATGATGACGCATCCAACCAAAGTATAAAAGTTGCCATCTCCTTGACGAATGTGTTTGAGTACCAGCGTTCGCTCTGAAGTATTCAGCAACTCACCTGCAACCCGGAACGTCACGAAATACACCGAGCCTGTGAGCCACCAATGCGGCAAATGACGTTTTGTAATCGTGAGTTCGAGTTTTCCCACGAGGTTCCTTCACAGAAATCAAAATCCAAATTAATACACAACCACCGGTGGGACAGGCATTCTTGCCTGTCCAATGAGAATCACCGTTGTCCTCTTGTGGTCAGACAAGAATGTCTGACCTACCCGTTATGAAATTATGACACCAAACTCATCACCGGTAAGGGAGGCATTCTTGCCTGTCCACGGAGAATCACCATTGTCCTCTGTGGTCAGACAGGAATGTCTGACCTACCAGTGGAGAGTTGCCTTTACTTAACCTCTTCCCTCGGGAATGCTGAATCCCATCTGTGCCACCAGTACGTTCCCCGATTGTCTTCGAGAAACAGATGCGATCCGTCGGTTTCTATCCTTCCTGTTGTCCCGTCGTTGAAGAACACTTCGGCTTCTATTGAGGCAGTGGAGCCTTCCGCCCAATCAAGCTGCAGACTTGGACTAGGATGCGAGGAGGAAATAATAATGGAACCGAGGATACTCTCCAGGAAGGTCTTTGCCCCCGCAAAATCCCGAAGGGTTGTATCATAGAAGGCAACGCGAATGAACTTGATCCTTCCTCCCAAAAATTCCTGCACTGTCACGGGCACTTTGGAATGCTGCAGACCTTGAAGTTTGGAGAGAGCCTCCTCTTTTGAGGCCACAGAGAACCGGTTGACGAATGCCTTCCCAACGCCTTTGGACCCATGACTGCCATCGACAATTTCGATTGAATCAAAAGCCCATGCTGATGGAAGAACTACGGTACAAATGACCAAGCATTTCAGCAACAAGAGTAAGCGCTGCACTAAGCGGTGTTCGTACATTAGTGTGGCTATCCTGCCTTCAAGGTGATCAAACATCGTTTTGCATAAAACGGTGGATACTTCGTATCGAGTTCATCAAGGCGGTAAAACCCAAATTCAATTTGATACTCTCCCGGAGGAAAGCTCGCGGCAAATATGATCAGGTTCGCACCACTTTTCAATTCATACTGTTGGTCAAACAAGTAGGAAACCGAACCGCTTGTCTGGTCACGGCGAGTGACAGATAAGATCGCGGGCGAAAGTAGTTTTGTTTCAATATTGCCCAGTAGATTGAACCGGCACTCAATCAAATCACCTACAGTTGCAGTTGATTGAGGGCAGTTACTTCTTGCGTACGCATCCATCGTTCGCTGGAGATAGCCCGCCTGGGCTAATCGAAATGATTTGAGTTGTATTTTGTTAGCGTCTCTTAAGACTCCGGTTGTCTTAGAATGATCGGTTGTACTTCCTGATGATCCTCGAACCTGAAGGCCTCGGATGGCAATGCGAAGAGAGTCGAACAGGGCGGTCAACGCGTTGGCCTCTCCTGACTGATCTGATGAGACCCTTACAACCATTGTATCTGGAACTCGGCGATCTCCTGCGACGATTACTTGGTTCGGGCCTTTGACAATGTCTACAAACTGGCTGCCTATGAATGCTACAAGTGCAATGAGTAACGTCCATCCAGCTTGGATGATGTTCTTTCTGCTGAAGAATTCTCGCTTTACCTGACGCATGTATTCTGTATGTTAGCCTTTCTGCTGCAGACTATGTTGCAAAAGCTACGCAATCGCATTTCTATTTACAAGAGCGTTGCTATTCGATGGTATCTAATTTTGATAAGGGCGTAAACGCCCTCTTGAGAACTTGGCCTGTTGTGAGTAGCCCGACCCTTAAGGGTCGGGCTATATCAGCGACGTTGATAATTGATGACGCCGTTTACGGCGTTCGAAACCACTTACGGATAATAAACCTTCACAGTTGTAATCGAGTTCTTCTTTGTCTGCACGGTCAAAGTATTTCCGGTTGCCTGAATTGGCTCACCGTCTTCTTCGAGGAAGTTTGTCGTCAGGACTTTCTTTGGTTTTTGGGGAAGCTGAAGACGCGCTTCGGAATCCTGGCCGCTTGCATCGTACCATTGCACAATCCATGCATCGGAATCCTCGGCCTTCTTCACGGTCGAAAGAACAAGATTCGTCGGTGAGAGTGTTATGAACGAATGAGAGGGCGGAAGCGTCCCTTTGTGCGGATCGGTCATGACGGCCATAAGAGGATTGTTGAATTCATAGCCTCGTCTGACCGTCTGCCCATCCCGCCACGTTCCGTTGTGAGGTAGCAGTGAATACTCAATCGACTGCTTGCCTCTGTCCGCTGTTGCGTCAGGCCACTTGGGAGAGCGGAGGAGGGAGAGCCGCATGACGTTCCCTTTGATGTCGTACCCGTACTTTGAATTGTTGAGCAGGCTGACGCCATAACCGCCGGACGAAACATCTGCCCAGCGTTGCGCCGAAACTTCGACCTTGGCACTATCCCAGCTATTGCGCATCTGCGTTGAGCGGCGGATCGTCCCGAACGGAATCTCGTACGTGGCAACGGTATCCTGAATTGTGAGGGGGAATGCAACCTTCAGCATTGTTTTATCCTCCCACCAATCCACATCCGTGGCGAAATCAATCCGGTCAATCCCGCTATACAAAATAACGTCCTGTGTGAAAAACGTAGATGGGAAATCTTCCGTCGGGAAATCTTTTTTCACTCCGGGCGGAAGATAATCACGGTACAATCGTAACACAACCCGCACCGGACCATTCTCAACGATCTCCGCCTTCCTGAACTTTGAGGGAAACCTCACGCCCGTCAAGCCGATGTTCCATGCATCCCATGCAGAAGGCTTGTCTTCAAGCAACTGCAGTTCGTTTCCATATCCCGCCAGCAATTCCTTCCCATTCCGTTTATCAACGATGCTCTTCACCCAGCCCGAATCAGCATCAATGTGGACGCGGAAGAATTCGTTTTCAAGATTGGATTTTGAGGCGGACAGATTTGCTGACTGCTTCGCCGGCTTGAGCTTTCGTAGTTCGTATAACTTGTAACCCATCGATGAAACATCGTTCGCAATGAATATCACTTCTCGATTGTATTTTGATGTTGATACGATCTGCGATGCGATTTCTTTTCCCTCGGTGGTAAACACTGCATAGTCGTTTAAATCACTTTCGGGTAGCACCACCTTTACGATGTCGTTCCGTTCCCATCCGAGTGTGTTGAATACAACAACCGGTTTTCCTTTCCGCATACCTGATGTGTTGATCCGTTGCGTAAGTTGATCGAGTCCCTTTGCCAAAACGTGCTTGCCAATTGTTTCAGCGCTCCTATACTTCTCCGTTGCATCAATGTAGTTTTCCCGGATGCCTGAGCCCGGCAGTATGTCATGAAATTGATTGAAGAGAACAGACCGCCATGCTTCTTCAAGATCAGACCGGTCATCATTCTTGTCGAACAATGAAGCAAGCGCGGAGAATTTCTCAGCATTCGTCAACAATACTTCGCTGGAACGGTTGAACTGCTTCATCTTCGCCTGCGTTGTGTATGTGCCCTGATGATACTCAAGATAGAGTTCATCTTTCCATGTAGGGAGAGAGGAAAGGTTTTGCGATTTCATCCATTGAAGATATTGCGTCGTGTTGCCGTAGGCGATGGTCGGGTAAATATCGAGCTTCTTGAGCTG
>JBGPGQ010000180.1:0-6690 GCA_041483995.1 Bacteroidota bacterium | reverse complement strand
TGTAGTGATTAAGGCATCTTCCTTCAGTTCTCTCTTGCTTATTTTCTTTTTGGCGTGAAGCATTTGTGGTGAAAGACCTCCTTGCAATGATATTGGTGAAATCAGAATCCTGTGTGCGCCTGTCGGGAGTCGAACCCGAAACCTTTGGCTTCGGAGGCCAACGCTCTATCCAATTGAGCTACAGGCGCGTACATGGATGAACTTCAAGTGATCCGACCAACGAGCTATACGCTAAAGGACAGTGGTAAAACAAGTTGGAAGGTCGATTCCGCCATCCCGGATCAATCTCTCTGCCAGGCTTCTTCAACATACCAAAAAAAATGCTGCCGTTCAACTAAAAATTGATGGCTTGATCACCATGGCGATGTCGCGTCAACAAACGATTTGCGGCGGAAATCACCGTAAGAACCAGTACAAGGAGAAAAACACAGTACGCTGATGCAGCACCGAAATTATATGTCCTGAGCTGGGACAAGATCTCGACTGAAATTGGACGGCTTGAATAGGTATAGAGAAGAATTGAGGATACAAATTCTCCCAGAGCTGCTATCATAACCAACATACTTCCTGACACAATACCGGGAAGTATGAGCGGAAGGGCAATTTTCCGAAACCGCATTATCAAACCCGCACCGAATGTCTGACCGGCTTCCATTAAAGAATCATCCATTTGCTCCAACGATGCAGATGTCGATCGCACGATCAGAGGAAAGGTTCGTACAAAATATGCCAGCGGCAAAATCCAGAATGTACCGATCAGTGTTTTATACCCACTGAAGAAATTTGGCGAGCTGAATGCAAGGATCAGACTAAAAGCAACCACCGTTCCAGGCACTGCAAATGGCAACGTTACCAACACATCCGCCATGGTTTTTGATGTACGCGACCTGCCTTTCGTTACAAAATATGCTGCGCTGACACCAACAATCAACGCAGCAATGAGTGTCACCAGCGTCATCAAGAGGCTGTTCCGAATAGGATCGAACACATGTGGGTCGCTGAAAAGCTTCAAGTAGTTGTCAAACGTGTATGCAGTGGGAAGAATTTGCCATGTCCAGGATCCCTCCTTCGCAAGGGAGATCAGTGCAATTGTCAGGAGGGGAAGGATTTCGAAGATTATCGTGAGTACGCAAACTCCAATAAGCAGACGTTTGGTCCTTCGACCTACTTCTATCGGTCGCGACTTCACAGCGCCCCTGTTCCGCCGCGACAACCTGCTTGCATTTGCCGACATCCGCAACACAACGAAGAAAGCAACGGAAACAACCGTTAGTCCAACGGCCTGTGCCGAAGCAGTACTGAGCTCTCCATTCAGTTTTGAAGAGTATATTTGTAAGGTCATGAAACGCTTTTCGCCTCCGAACAGAAACGGGGCTGAAAACGACGCCATGCTTGCCATGAACGTCAAAATCGATGCCGCGGTGAGTGCGGGTCGTAGCTCGGGAAGTATAACGCGACGAAAATTATTCCAGGCCGAACCTCCGAGGCCGGACGCCGCTTCAAGGAGTGAGGAATCGAGCTGGCGTAAAGCGGTAGATACGAAGAGGTAGAAATAGACGTAGAAAGAATATGTGTGCACAACAACTATGGCACTAATGCCATCCAGCCCAAACGGTTTGGAGCCAATCAGCAACTGAACAATTCTCGGAAGAATGCCGCTTTCACCAAATACAAACAGAAACGAAATCACACCAACAAGCGGTGGCAGGGCGATGGGTAACACAACAAGACGGGAAATAGTGTTTTTCAGAGGAAAATCCATCTGGGTCAGCACGAAAGCAAAAAGAACGCCGACCAGGCCACTGCACAGAACGGAAAGAAAAGACACATACACGGAATTCCAAACCGCCTCCCAACTTGCAGTGTTGGCAGGATTCAGAAGATCAAAGTAATGAACAAGAGAAAGTCTTCCGTTGATGTGAACACTCTCGCTGATTGTGGTTGCAAGCGGATAGAGAACGTAACCGAAGAGAACGAAGAGCAACAACACAGGAGCGAGTGCCGCAAAACGGAATCGTCGCATATGTTAGTCGCCAGAGAAAAGAGTCGAACGTGACAAGTCGATACTTACACCGACCTTTGAGCCCAGAGCAAGTCGTGTCGATAGCATCGAACTCATGGCAGTAACACGTAGAGAAATGCCATGGACAAGCACTTTGAAGTTTGTCGTGAAACCAAGATACTCCGCTTCCTGAATTACTCCATCTACATCTCCTCCGGTGCCATATTCAAAGAGGGAAATCGCTTCCGGTTTTACCGCAACGCGGACTGGTCCCTTACGTGGATATGCTAATCCAGATGACAATGGAAACTTCCATCCATCCACAACAAGTGCATTGCTGACAAGATCGATAGAACCGGTAAGGAGATTCGCACCCCCCAAGAACTGAGCAACAAATGGGGAGCGAGGCGATTCATAGATTTCAGAAGGCGTTCCGATCTGTTCGATTGCTCCCGATCGCATCACGGCAATTCTGTCCGACAAGCTCATTGCTTCTGATTGGTCGTGTGTTACATAGACCGTCGTTATTTTCGTTCTTCGTTGCAACATACGAATTTCTTCGCGCGTGCTCACTCTCAGCGTTACGTCAAGGTTGCTCAGTGGCTCATCGAACAGCAATACAGTAGGCTCGACAACAAGAGCCCGGGCAACCGCAACTCTTTGCTGCTCTCCTCCACTCAAGTTTGGCACTGGTGTATGAATTTTTTCCGTGAGATGAACAGCCTCAAGAATGTTTTCGACACGTATTTGAATTTCCTTCTTCGGCGTTTTTTTCGCTTGCAGGCCGAACGCAACGTTTTCAAAAACTGTCATATGGGGGAACAGCGCATAGTTTTGAAATACCATCCCAACGGATCTGGCTTCGGGCGGAATGCGGGTCATATCATGTCCGCCGATGAGAATTCTACCGGTTGCAGGTGACTCAAACCCGGCGATCATTCTGAGCAACGTTGTCTTACCACACCCACTCGGCCCTACGATTGAAAAAAACTCTCCCGCCTGTATCTCCAAATTTACGTTACTGACGACAGAAAGAGCCTTGAAGTTTTTAGAAACATCCTGAAGGGAAAGATTGATCATGCCGGATTACTTCCCCTGTCCTTTCACTCGCTCTTCCCACTGCTTCATCCATTCATTCTCATGTGCAGCCAGATCCTGCCAGTCAATTTTCATCGGTTTGAGATTGAGGGCAGCGATCCAGTCCGGCAACAGATTCACAGGAATGTCGGAACGCGTTGGAATCCGATAGAACGATTGGGCATAGGTAATCATTTGTTGAGTCGAGGTAAGGAATTCATACGCACGTTCGGATTCTTTTTTGTTCTTTGTTCCTCTGACAATTGCAATACAATCGGTGATCAATGGCGTTCCACTTGCAGGAAGTATATATCCGAACGGATATCCATTTACTCTTGCCTGGTAGACAGCATCAGTCAGGTTCCATAGTGTAATCAAACCTTCTTCCCGCGCAATCTTCAAATATAGTTGTGTAGGATCGGCAGTGTACGTCTTCGTATTCGCGTCCAGCCGCAAAAGCCACCGGTACCCGGCTTCCGGATCATGCGCTCTCATGTTTTCACGCTGCATCAGTGCAGAATAGATAATTCTCATGGTCCCAGAAGCAAGCGGATAGCGGATAATGATTTTGTCCTTCCATCCCGGATCGAGTAATTCATCCCAATCTTTCGGCGCGGTTTGTTCGCTGAGTATTCGGTTATTATACATGATTACTTCCGGCGTAAGGAATGTACCGTACCAGAAACCGTGAGGACTTTTGAAATCATTAGCAACAGACGAGTCCCAGGAAGGAATATATTGCTCCAACAAACTCTCTGCTTCAGCCTTTGCAAAGGTGGTCGATGGTGCTCCCCACCAAATATCGGCTTGCGGGTTTGAGCGTTCAGTTCGTACGCGGTCGTACGCGTCCTGCGAACCCATATCCAACCATTGTACGTCTACGTCTGGATATAATGCTTCGTATTGCTTCTCAAACTCTCCAAGTATTTCCTTTCCGTGGGGGGAATAGATAACAAGTGCGCGCTTGCCGCCGGGTGAACATCCTACCAAGCCTAGAAGAAAAACAATCAGCGTGCGGCGCATTTGGTCAGCGTCTGAATTGTGGATAGGAGATCATGTTGGCGAAACACCGGAACGCGCCGGGGTTCATCTCCTTGAGCTGACGATACCATACGTACGATGTGTAGATGTATGAGCCTTTGCCGACGTTGGCAACAAGGTAACCCGTGCTCAACGCTGGCTCATCCGGATCATGCGAAGAAAGGAGTTGCACATATTCCGGTGAGACGTTTGTCGGAAAGTACACAGCTCTCTCCTGCTTCCATCCCAGCCAGTCTGCGTTTACGATCTTGTTAGGTGTATTGAAAAGCGGATGTTCCGGATGAAGCACATTCACAGGCGCCTCCTCGTCTGTCACTCGCTGTCGTGTCATTTCCAATGGATACGGAGCATATTCCTTTTTCCATTCCTGGTCGCGCTGGTACATCACCACAAGGTTGCCTCCTTTCTTCACATACTCCAAAAGATGAGCATTGTTTTTCCGTAAGTCTTCCCGCACCAAATACGCGCGGATATCCACAAGAATTGTTTGAAATTCACTAAGATCATCGTTTTCGAGATCATGAGCATCGAGAAGTTTATATGAAACGCCAAGTTCTTCTACAGCTGCTTCGAGGGTTGTATCGTAACTTTTGACAATACCAACTGTGAGACCCTTGGCAACGTCAACAGCGAAACTTCTCGCCGTTACTTCAGAGAGAGCATACTCGGTCTTGCACTGCAGCTTGTAATCACCATCCTTCACGCTTCGTGGAGGACGAACGAATATCGTGCCACGCGCCTCACTATCCTCCGCAGCAACCGTAAAACTCGACGACTCCGTCATCCAGCCCAGCGGAGCAACAACGCTCACTTTTCCTGCGGTCTTGTGTGGAAGATAATTCTTGAGAATGAATTCAAAAGTCCTCCCCTTCTCAGTAACCCTTGCCGTCCTCGGAAGAACAGTCAAAACCTGCTCGGGGGCAACATCTACGTGTTCCTTGGTTGTGAGTGATAGTCGGCTTCCATTTATTGCCCAGGAAACATGGACTACAATTGATTGATCCCACTCAATCGGGTTATACTGGGCAACGGCTTTGGGAAGCGTTAGATGCGGGCTGTCCGAAACTCTCAGCGCAAAACTCCCCACGAACGCGTTCTTCTTTTGGCGGAATGGACCATTCTTCTCGATCGTCCACCCTTCGGGCAGAGTGAATTCACTTCCAACATCACTGATCTTGCCCCGATCGGAAAAGATTTCCATCATACCATTCACTTTTTGTTTTGAGACGAGAACATCATCGTCACACTTGAACTGCACTGACACGCCACATATAAGACCCGCAAGACGTTCTAATTTTTCCTGCCACTGATCGAGCAATCGATTTGCGAGAGCGGAATTGTTGGGGGCAGCACGCAACGACTTGACATGCTCTAACAGCAATTCAATACTGTGCAACAACGAATCCTCTGGGGTTCCGGGATTGAGCTTCGAAAGTTCCGACCTGAGGGAAGCAAACTCCACCATTGCCTCGTCCGTAAAGAAATTTATTCCCCCGAAGAAGGTACTCGTATCACGATCATACAGACTGTTGGAACGCATGAGCTTGTACAAGCTTTGTTCTCGTGTAAACTGCCGCCAATCGACTTTATCCATTCCCTGCGTCTTGTGCATCTTCAATGCTTCAGTTGCAATACTGAAATACGACATATTGCGGGCGACGTTCACCGATTTGATGTCGTTCACAACGTCAGCAGTTGTGCGGTCGAGAATCCTGAAAAACAGTTTTCGTGGTTGCCACAGTGTTACCCCGGGCTCTTTCAGTTGCTCTGGAAAGAACGCCGGGTCCGCCGCAGCATCGAACGCGTCAATAGCCGTGATGGCGACAGCCTGGTGATGTCCGTGCCCGTCGATCGAGTTGTGGTACGTGAAGATGACGTCAGGCTTCAGCTTTCTGATAAAGTACACAAGACGACGAAGAGGCTCTGTCCTTCCCCCCCATTTCCTAAAAGCCTCCGTCGCGGTCTTGGAAAAACCAAAATCGAGAAAGTTCAGAAAACGGACCTCTGATCCCAAAATCTTCGCCGCATTCAACGTCTCGGCTGTACGGAGAACGCCAAGATCCTCATATAGTTCGGGGCCTGTCTCATTTTGCCCTCCTTCACCACGAGTGAAGAAAACGGAATACGTTTTTACTCCGTATTTCATCCGATAGTAGGCAAGTGTTGCGCCATCCTCATCATCAGGATGCGCTGAGATGTTCATGATGACGCCATCGTGCGAGAGGTCGAGAAATGCCTGCTGTAGATCAACCGACGATTGACCTGATAACATACACGGAAGCACAAGCAAAGCAGCAAGAGTGAAAAGTAAAATTCTCGGAAACATCATTGTGTTATGATCAAACATGTGGGACCGTCTTCAATATAAAATGAATTCTTTCAAGGATCATTTCTGCTGTAATATTCTTCATACAAACGAATGTTTTAATGGGGCACACATCACCACCATGGATGCTGCATGGTCTGCACGAGAGACCATTGGTTTGAACAACCTGGTCATGTTCACCGATTGGTCCAAAGCCAAACTCGGGTACGGTTGCGCCAAAAATTGCAACCACAGGGATTCGCAT
>JBGPGQ010000179.1:0-6730 GCA_041483995.1 Bacteroidota bacterium | reverse complement strand
GCGCGCCATTTCCTGGAGCTCCGCTACTTCAAATTTATGATGATTTAGACCAGCCATTAGAGTTTCCTTGATGAATCGTCGTTGTTCTGTTTTTTTGACTTCACAAATTCACGAACAGGTTCGATGAGTTTCACCAGAATGATTGTCATGAGAACGAAAGCGAAATACCGGAAGTCACGTACTGACGTCTCTGCCGGAAGAAGCGGCACTAAAACCGTTGCCCCGGCAAGAAGTATGAATGCAAGCGTTCCAACACATGCCACGGCGTTTCCTATGTTTACTTCCTTCGATAACTTGAACCCGACAAACCAACACACACACCAGATTGCTACAAACACCCATCCAATTGATAGCATTACGCCGGCTGCTGTCGCCAGGCCCCTGCCCCCTTTAAATTGCAACCAGACTGGAAAGTTATGTCCAAGAACTGCACAAATTCCGCTCACCGCGCAGTAGGCAAAATCTGAAAAAATCATCCCCGCGATAATTACAGCAGCAATTCCCTTCAGCAAGTCCAACAAAAGAACGCTTGCACCCACCAACTTTGAGCGAGTTACTTGATAGCTATTCAGCGTTCCGACATTACCGCTCCCAGCACTCCTAATGTCAACCTTTGATTTCCATCTGACGAGTAGGTAGGCCGAGGGGACCGATCCAATGAGGTAACCCAGAAGACCGGCGATCAAGAGAGAGAACACGAGACTTTGGTGCAACTGTTCAGGACTTTCAACTAACTGCGAACAAAAATACGAAATATCCGATGGATAGTCAAGGTAACAGAATTCATTCAACTCCACATCTACCTATACCTTACAAGATTCTTCTCCTTGATTCTCCAAACGAAAACGACTATATTGACCGCACTTGCTATCGCATTTATTCCTCCGCATTAGTTATTCGTGCTAAAAAAACTCCTGCCTGAGTTCAAAGGAAGAACGGTATCTCGGAATACAGGAGCAACGAACATGGATACAAAGGACTCTCAATGGTAAAAGATCTAGGAAAAATATCGTACTATGACAGTATCCTTGAGACTATCGGTAATACGCCGCTTGTAAGGCTCAATAGAGTTACGGAAAACGTCAAGGGATTGATTCTTGCCAAGGTCGAATCCTTTAACCCGGGCGGGTCCGTCAAAGATAGAATCGGCGTGTCCATCGTCGAAGAGGCAGAGAACGAGGGCCGTCTGAAACCTGGCGGTACTATTGTTGAGTCAACCTCGGGAAACACCGGAATGGGCCTGGCCCTTGTTGCGGCGGTGCGGGGATACAAGACTGTGTTTACCCTGCCCGATAAGATGAGTATGGAAAAAATTCGCTTGTTACGTGCTTTTGGGGCTGAAGTCATCGTGACTCCGACTGCTGTTCCGCATGAATCACCGGAAAGCTACACCGAAGTCGCAAAGCGTGTTGTCCGTGAAACCCCCAACTCCGTTCTGGCAAACCAATACTACAATCCACGAAATCCTGAAGCTCACTACAACACCACAGGTCCCGAAATTTGGGAGCAAACCGGCGGACAAATCGATTACTTTGTTTGCGGTATCGGCACGGGCGGCACCATCAGCGGTGCAGGAAAATTTTTGAAAGAAAAAAACCCAAACATCAAAATCATTGGCATCGATCCAAAGGGCTCGGCTCTGCGGGAGTATTTCTACACAAAAAAAATATCGCCAATGCTCAAAACCTACAAAGTAGAAGGCATTGGACAGGATTACGTGCCCGGGGTTTTGCATTTTGAGTACATCGACGAAGTCATTGAGGTAACAGACAAGGAATCATTCCTCATGTCGCGTCGCCTCACAAGAGAAGAAGGACTGATGGTGGGAGGATCGTGTGGAACTGCTGTCGCCGGGATGTTGAAGGTTGCCGATCGGTTCACAAAGGACGATCTGGTTGTTGTTCTCCTTCCCGATTCCGGTGAGCGCTATCTCAGTAAAATCTACAACGACGATTGGATGCGTGAGCACGGTTTCCTGACTCCTGAACGGGTTACCGCACGCTACGTCCTCCAATCGAAAGCAAAAGGGCTGGGCAACATTGTATCAATTGACCCCATTACGACGATACAAAGGGCTCTTGATCTCATCAAAGAAAATGATGTGTCTCAACTTCCTGTTCTGGATAGGGGCAAACCGGTGGGTTCGGTGCACGACCACGATCTGATGACAACTGTGATGGAAAAGCTGGCTTTGGTGGATTCCCCGGTCAGCACGGTGATGGGGCCAAGTTTTCCGTCCATCAATATCGATTCGCCAATCGAAGACGTCATTCGATTGATGACTTCAAAAAAGAACTCTGCAGTGCTCGTGGAAGAGGACCAGAAAATTATGGGCATACTCACGCGTTACGATGTTATCGAGTACATGGGAAAGTGACAATGCAGCTCGCAGACGAGATCAACACATCGTTCTTTGTCCAAAGAAACCAAGAAAGGTATAGCATGAAAACACAAATCAAGAGGAGAATAAACTATCTTTTTTTTTGTAATCGTGTTGAGTTTTGCTATAATGGCGAACAACGGTTGCGGTTCGACACCTGAGACCTTTGTTCAGGGAGATGAGTCCACATGGTCAAGCATTGAAATCAAGTCAGGAATCAGTTTTGAGCATGCCTGGGAGAAAGTTGTAGACGTACTGGCAAAGAAATTCGAGCTCGAAATGATTTCAAAAGACGGAGGATATGTTAGAACCTCATGGATCTATACATGGTGGAAGATTGGGGAACGGACTGAAAATTATCGGGTGCGTGCTATCGTAAAGTTCTCCGCTGATAGACAAACAGTTGACATGAAAGCTGAAGCAAATTATCTTGACGGCGACCAATGGAAACTTGGCTTTGACACACGATTAACAGAAACTGTTAAGCAAGACATTATGGGCGTAGTTGGAAGGACGACACGATAAATACAATCAAACAATCATTAAATACACTCATGCGTTTCTCAACAAAAGCAATCCATGCAGGCCAAGCGCCTGATCCATCGACTGGTGCGATCATGACGCCCGTGTTTCTCACGTCAACGTATGTACAGGAAGAACTCGGCAAGAACAAAGGTTACGAATATTCTCGGGTCTCGAATCCAACGCGTACCGCTTTGGAACAGAACATCGCCGCCCTTGAAGGTGCTTCGGAAGGAATGGCGTTCGGGTCGGGCACTGCAGCAGTTGACGCAATCTTCCATCTACTGAAGCCCGGTGACCATGTCATCCTCTCTCGAAATGTATATGGCGGAACGTACCGGATTGCAAAAATGATATGGGAAGAATTTGGGCTGCAATTCGACTTCGTGGATACCACAGATTTGCAACAGATTGAACGCGTGCTCAGACCAAACAGCCGTATGCTGTTCGTCGAGACGCCTACAAATCCCACGATTGAAATTACCGATCTTGCCGGCGCGGCTGCTATTGCGAAGAAGCACAACCTGCTTTCCGTTTCAGACAATACTTTTGCTACACCGTATTTGCAACAGCCACTAAAGTTTGGTTTTGATATTGTCGTGCACAGCCTAACCAAATACCTGAACGGGCATAGTGACATGCTCGGCGGACTTGTGGTAACGAACAATGCGGCGATTGCGGAACGGCTGCGCTTCCTGCAAAAGTCGGTCGGCGGGATCCTGAGCCCATTCGATGCCTGGCTCTGTTTACGCGGAACAAAAACCCTCGTCGTTCGCATGAAGCAACATAACGAAAACGCGATGACTCTCGCCCGCTGGATGGCGGGCCAAAAGAAAATCCAAAAAGTGTATTATCCCGGACTTGAGAATCACCCACAGCACGCGCTCGCCCGGAAACAAATGTGTGGCTTCGGGGGCATGATTTCTTTTGAGCTTGGGAGCCTTGAGGCCGCGGCATCGTTTCTGAAGAAGGTGCGGTTGTGTGCGCTTGCCGAGAGCCTTGGCGGTGTGGAAACCATTATTACTCATCCGGCGAGCATGACGCACGCAGCAATTCCCCCCGAGCAACGGCAGAGAATCGGCGTAACAGACGGTCTCGTCCGGATCTCCGTCGGAATTGAAGACGTCGAGGATATCATAGCCGACATCGACGCTGCCCTCAATGGGTAGACAGGGATGGATGGGCTGAAGTCTTGAATCCCATAACGATTATTGCTATCTTTGCTCAGTAAGTCATTCCTCAAGTAGCCAGCCAGCGTATGAAAGCGGTCATAATGGCGGGTGGGTTCGGAACACGTTTGCGTCCTCTCACTTGCAATACCCCAAAACCGATGGTGCCATTGATGAACAAGCCAATGATGCACCATATTGTGATGCTCCTGAAAAAACACGGCATCAAGGATCTCATCGTAACGCTGTTTTATTCCCCCGAGGCCATCACAAGTTATTTTGGTGACGGCTCGAGGTTCGACGTAACCATGAATTACGTGAAAGCCGAAGCTGACTACGGCACGGCGGGAAGCGTACGGAATGCCACCGACGGCATGCACGAGAGAATCCTGGTGATTAGTGGCGATGTCTTTACAGATTTCAACCTGACAAGCGCGCTACAATTTCATGAAGCAAAAAAGGCAAAAGCAACAATTGTTCTCACCCATGCAAAGAATCCTCTTCAGTTTGGCGTCGTCATCACTCAGGATGACGGAAAGATAACGCGCTTTCTGGAAAAACCTTCGTGGGGCGAGGTATTCAGCGATACCATCAACACTGGCATCTACATACTCGAGCCGGAAGTGCTCGACCTCATTCCCTACCGCGAAGACCACGATTTCAGCAAAGACCTGTTCCCTCTCCTGCTGCGTCAGGATGCGGGCCTGTACGGATACGTATCCGATGGATACTGGCGCGACATCGGGAACTTGAATGAATACCAGGACGCTCACCTGGACGCACTCCACGGCGCAGTGCAGGTTGATATTGATGGAACACAACATGGATCGCTCCATATTGGCGAAGGGACTTCCCTCCAGCACGACCATGTGGCAATCAACGGTACTGTTGTCATTGGGAAAAATTGCACCATCGGCGATGATGTGAAACTCTCCCGCACCGTCATCGGCGACAATTGTGTGATAGGACCGGGAACAATTCTGAAGAACTGCGTCCTCTGGAACGACATTGTCATCGGCCACAATTCGGAGCTCTCCGCCGATGTGATCGGCTCAAAATGTTCCATCGGTGAAAAGACCGTGATCGCGGAAAATGTGTTTATGGGTGATGCGTGCTGGATCGGACGAAAGGCGCAACTTACCGCCAACATCAAACTCTGGCCTGAAAAAGTGGTGGAAGAAGGAGCGATCGTGACCCGCAGTCTTGTGTGGGAAGACAAGTGGCTGCGCGAACTATTCACGGACTCACGCGTTACCGGACTCTCCAACATCGAAATGAACCCCGAGTTCGGCGCAAAGCTTGGTGCGGCATACGGCGCGTTCATCGGCCAGGGGAAAACAATTGTTACCTGCCGTGATTCCGACAACGTTTCCCGCATGATGAACCGCGCCCTTATTTGCGGGTTGATTTCAGCGGGAGTGCATACGTTTGACCTGCGCGCAACCTCGATCCCTCTGCTTCGTCACGAACTCAGCAGTGCCAAAGAAGCTGGGGGCATCCATGTTCGCCGTTCGCCATTCGACAAGAATATGACCGATATTATCTTTTTTGATGCCAACGGCAAAGATCTGCCAACGAACAAGACCAAGAGTGTTGAGCGTCTGTTTTTCGGAGAAGATTTCTCTCGGGCCGGGCGCGAAAAGGTCGGTAACATCTATTTTCCCGAACGTACAACGGAAGTGTACAGGGAAAAGTTTCTTTCTTCTCTCAATGTCGAGGCAATAAGCAAACGAAAAATCAAGATGGTCATCGACTATTCAAACGGTATCGCGTCCACTATCTTCCCCATCATCCTTGGTTCATTTGATTGCCAGGTTGTTGCATTAAACGCACACGTTGATCCGCGAAAGCTGACGCGCGACAAAGTGGAGTTTGATTACTCGATCAAAGAGCTTTCCCACATCGTTACCTCCCTCAAGTATGATATCGGCTGCCTGACTGATGCCGGAGGTGAAAAGCTTTTCGTTGTGAACGAATATGGCGAGGCAATCGACAGTGACCGACTGTTGACAATCGTGAGTGAAATGTTCATGCGAACTCATACCAATGTTACAGCCATCGCTGTGCCCATTACCTCTTCGGGAGAGATCGATCTGGCGGCCGTTCAACATGGGGTCAAGGTGGTACGGACACGAAACAGCCACCTTGCGATGATGGAAGCGGCAGCAAACAAATCCGCGCAATTCGTCGGAGGAACAAAAGGAGGGTTCATTTTCACCGATTTCTTCTTTGCAACCGACGCAATGTATTCCGTTGCAAAAATCCTTGAGATGATGGCCCTGACTGAAAAACGGCTTGGAGAAATAGACAATGAGATACCACGATTGTATTCCGCAAAACGAAATGTCAATTGTTCGTGGGAGCATAAAGGAAAAGTCATGCGTAATATCATGCGCGATTCTGAAAATCGCCGGCGGGATCTTGTGGACGGTGTGAAGGTTTATTTCGACGGAGGGACCCAGGGAGTGTCTGCGTTATTGATCCCGGATAAGGAACGACCACTCTTTCACATTAACGCCGAGGGTCAGGATCAGCTTACTGCCGACACCCTCGCGAACCAGTACGAGAAAAAAGTTATCAAATGGCGTGATGAGCCATAGGGAGATTCCAGTACATGAAAATCAGTGAAATATTGAACGAACAATTGGTTGTTACAGGG
>JBGPGQ010000178.1:0-6800 GCA_041483995.1 Bacteroidota bacterium | reverse complement strand
TGCGGGACAGCGGCAAAATCCATGAGGCTGTTGAGCACCTTCCTGCTGCTGAATCGCACCTTGAAGCGCTCGATCCCCAAAGCGCGAAGCGTATCGTACATGCCACAGAGAATCTCTGTGTCGGCAGCCGTTGACGATGTGCCGACGGAGTCGAGGTCGAACTGCACAAACTCCCTGAACCTTCCCGGGTCGGGCTTGTCGGCCCGCCATACGGGCGCAACCTGGTAGCGCCGGAACGGGAGCTGGAGATCGGGATACTGGGCCACAACACGCGCGAGAGGAACGGTGAGATCGAACCGGAGCGCAACGTCCTCTTCTTCGGGATTTGTGAAGGTGAAGATTTGCTTGGTGTTTTCCTCGCCGTAGCCCATCAGGGTCACGCGGTATTCCTGGGCAGGAGTTTCCAGTGGAAGGAAGCCATACAACTCATAGACCTTCCGGATGGTGGAGATCATCTTCAGCCGGGCGTTCATCTGAGCGGGAAGGTAATCCCTGAACCCGCGCAGCAGCCGCGGTTCGACAGTCTTTTCGTCACCCATTATCGGGAGTGTCTCATTGGTAGTGTGTGAGGAAGGAGCAGTACCGACGACTGGATTTGAACCAGTGACCCCCAGATCCACAATCTGGTGCTCTAACCAACTGAGCTACGTCGGCATACATGAAACTCATCTCCACACATGCAACCAATCCGCCTTCGGCGAGATTCCTCATTCCGACAATGTACTTAGCTGAGAATCGCTAAGTCCAGTCGGAATGTGACTGAGCTACGTCGGCATAAGGATTTCAATGAAAGTGTTGACAAGATTCTGTCAACAGTATGCACACAGGTGAAATGGCTACAACGTTGACTGTGGCAATGAATATAGCTCAAAAAGAGGAAAGTCTCAACAGAGAGGACATTCAGGAACTGACTTTGTACTTTCATGGAACAAGGGTAATGTTGACCTTATCAAAAAAATTGCGGTTAATTAGTACGGTTTGAAAAGTCCGATTCTCACATATAGGAGAGTGTATCACATGAAGACTCTGGCAACAGCTATTCTTCTTCTTGTTCTGTTGGTTCCAATACGTGCAATCTCCCAAACAACTCTGGAAGAATATAATTATGTCACCAAAGGCTACCAAGTTCAGATTCAGAGTGGCCTTGACATGAAGAAGGGATACAATTTTGAAGACATAACGACTCACCACGTTGAGTCTGGAAAAGGAGTAACCCGTCAAACAGAATTTAAGGCTTTATTCAAAGAAGGGCAGAAAAAACCGTCTGCTATCCTCTGCATCTATACAAGATCAGACAATGGCTTCAAAGACTTTATCTGCATACCTCAATTCAACTCTGAAAAGGCATTGTGGGATTCAACTTGGGACAAAATTGCGACTTATGAAGGTGAAGGTTCAAATGCGGTCATATGGGGTCTGGCAAAATTGTCTTCATTCTATAGTATGAAATAGGAGATTCCAAAAAAATGGAAGACTCACCCGTCAAAAATAAATCAAGAATGTCGTTCGTTGTCAAGTTACTTCTTGCTCTGGCAGTTATCTTCCTCATATTAAACTGGCAATCAATCTATAGAAACTTTGCTCCACCAAAGCCGATAATTGTAAGCAAAGGTGGAGACGATGCTTCATCAAAACTGTTTGATTATTCAGCCAGAGTGTGAGCAGAAATCCGCAATGACGGCGGGGATGGGACAGTTGCAATGGAAGTTACCTACTATCAAGGTAACCAGACTTTCAAGAAAACAACAACGAGATACTTTAAGTCTCTGGAAACTGGACGGATGGAACTTGTTTTTGATGAAGCCAAATTCTTGGGGGGAGATTCAAAATATTCAGTGAATGTCTTTTCTTATGGTAAGTAGCCAGGAACAACCCTGCATTTTTTGAAAGTGAACAAAGCTCATGGGAAAGAAGAAGCAACAGAAGAAAATAGAGATAGCTGAACAGCGTAGGCAGTCAGAAATCAAGACTGAGGTTTTCATCCAACAAAAAGCAGCATACTACGCTGCACTTGTAGATGGATTCTCTACAAGTAGACGTGACATTGACCTGAACATAATGACAATCTCAGGCGGAGGTATAGGTCTACTCATTACTCTCTTGGTGACTCAGGGACAACTAGCCTCTCAAGTTCTTGCTGTTGGAATTGCTGCAATACTTCTCTTCGTTGTCTCTATTCTGCATGTCATGCGGGTGATGAAACTTGATTCCAAGTATATGCTCTTGCTTTGCAAGCAGGAAGATGAGGACACGGAAGAGGTAAGGTGTGACATCAAACGAATGGATGAAAAACTTAAACAACATGATAGGTTTGTCTTGGTGTGGTTCCTTTCGGGTATTGCGTTATCATTGTTTTTTGCTATATTCAGGGCAGTGGGATTCATTCACAACTAAAAGAGGAGTGTCAGCCATGAACGATGAACAGAAACCCGCAGTAAAGATAGTACACCTACAAGAGAGTAAAGGTGAGCTATCAGGATTCCGACCTCAACAGAGTGGTGAGGTCATCAGAAGTCTAACTGACTTCAAATTGATGAGACCAACTCTACCACCACCCCCACCTAAGAAAGGGAAATGACAATGAAAGACGAATTGCATTTCATTGGGGTTGGGAAGACTGTTGATAAGGACTTGTACACTAATAGCAATTCAGGATTGTGGGGAATGCGTCCAACACAGCCACTTGCTTCATTGGAACAGGCAACTCCTCAAACGCCTCAAGCTGCTCAAACCACTCAGTCACCTAACACCAACATGGATTCAACCAAGAAGGGTTAAGCCTGAGATTCAACCTGTTTGCTTCTCTGACCCTACCTAACCAGTAGGGTTTCTTGTTGGTGGACTTGATTGGGGTTGCTAAGATCGCAAAATCAACGAGAAACTGGTGGTTAAGTCAGAACTAGGGAATTGAGTCTGACTTTTGGAGAGCTAGATCGTGTGGGTGCGACTGAAGTATCGCATGGTTCGGTTGGATTTTTTCTGTTCGCGCGGAGGAAGTAATTCAAATTGTTCTCCGGCATGAGCGGAGTGATGCTGAATCCACTCAACAATATCGTCTAATGGCCTCGTCTTCATTATGAATCCTTCGATCCTGGGATTGTTAACGACGTTGCGTGTATGCTCATCATCGTACCCCGAAACGAAAAGGAACGGCGTCTCACTATACCCTAGCATGTTTCGCGCTTCTTGGTGAAACTTGAATCCGTTCATCACAGGCATGTAGAGGTCCGTGATCACGAGATCCATCTTCACCCTTTCCATCTTCCTGAGCGCCTCTTCCCCATTCTCGGCGCCAAAAGCTTCCCAACCAAGTTCTACAAGGTATGTCATTAAGAGGAACCGGTAGGGCTGCTCGTCATCAACAACTAGAATATTCATCGTTTTCAGGTAGTGTGTTTGGTAATGCGGGGAGAAAAGGATGAAATACAACGCGAGTACTGCTAATTAATCCTGCTCTTCTTCCCACGCAGGAGTCCCAGTCTGTACCATACGGCCATACCAGCGATTCCACAAAACACTTGTATCAGGATTACGATCTGGACATTGTTCATTGGTTTTGCTCCTAAGGTTGGCTTGTTCACTTACAATATACAGAACGCCCTTAGTGAACGATGTCAGCTTGAGCACAGTCGTTTGCTCTCTTCGAAGGTGCTCATTTACCTGATTAGATGGCCAGCACAGAATGGCACATGAAGATGTTGAAAATTGCGCCGCTTTAGCGTCTTAAGTGATGCAGCGAAAGATGTCTGCCAAAGAATGTGCCCAGCCCACCGAAATGGCTTTCATTCCCTTCGGTCCGTTTCGGGGGGAGATCTGTGCCATCGGCACCCGATGTCGGCTCTACTTCCTCCGGCAGTTCGGGTTTGCGCTGCCAGGGTTTCGACTTCGTCCATTCAACAAGAGCGATGATTAACCACGAAGCAAGAAAGAACGTCAACGCGACAGCAATCCATACGAGGACGTCTGACACGGTTCCACCCAACAACAATTCAAGAGTCATGTTCTCCTCCTGTGGGAAAGTTGATGGAAAATGTCTTCAGAATCTATCTCCCCTTCTTTCGATGCCCATTCATGTAGCTCGGCAACTCGTTAAAGAAGTGCACCGAAGTTCGAATGCCGCCGAAGAAGTTGTTCAGATTGATGAATTCATCAGGGGCATGTGCATTCTCATCAGGCAATCCAAAACCGAGCAAGACGGTATCGAGTCCGAGCAATTGCTTGAACTGCACCACAATCGGAATTGATCCACCTTCCCGTTGGTACAATGGCTTCTTTCCGAACCCTTTTTCCAATGCAGCGACAGCAGCCTTCACTCCCGGACTGTCAATCGGAGTAATTGCCGCCTCACCTCCATGCAAGGCTTGCACTTTTACGCTCACGGTCTTCGGAACCAGCTTCTTGATGTGCTTCTCAAATAACCTTGCCGCCTTCGCAGACTTCTGGTCGGGAACCAACCGCATGGAAATTTTCGCTGACGCTTTCGAGGGCAGAACGGTCTTTGCGCCTTCGCCTGTAAATCCTCCCCAAATACCATTGCACTCAAGAGTCGGGCGAGCCCACACACGTTCGAGTGTTGTGAATCCCTTCTCTCCATAAAGCTGTTGAACGCCCAGCTCCTTTGCATACTTCTTATCGTTCCAGGGAAGTTTCTTGTAGGCAGCGCGCTCTTTCTTCGAAAGTGGTCGCACGTCGTTGTAGAAACCGGGAATAGTAATTTTGCCGTTCTTGTCATGGAGCTGCGCGATGATCTCCGCAAGCGCCTGAACCGGATTGTGCACCGTCCCTCCAAACGAACCGGAGTGCAAATCCTTATTCGGACCGACGAGATCAATTTGCATGTACGCAAGGCCACGCAAGCCATAGCAGACCGATGGAATACCCTTGGCAAACATCGAAGTATCCGAGATAAGCACAATATCTGCTTTCAACAGTTCCTTGTGTTCTTTCACAAAAGGCTCAAGGTGTTCGCTCCCGATTTCTTCCTCTCCTTCGATAAGAAGTTTCAAGTTTATGGGCAACGAGCCAACGTTTTTCAGATAGGCTTCAATGCTCTTCAAGTGAATGAATACCTGTCCCTTATCATCCGCGGATCCACGAGCATACAGGTTCTCTCCGCGAATTGTGGCCTCGAACGGAGGCGACGTCCAGAGGTCAAGCGGCTCGGGCGGTTGTACATCATAATGTCCGTAGAGAAGCACTGTCGGCTTGCCCGGTGCTCCCAACCACTCGCTGTACACAACCGGATGTCCGGCAGTCGGAAAAATTTGAACATTGTGCAAACCAACAGTGCGCATATGACCAGCTACCCAATCGGCGCAGCGGCGGACGTCGCCTGCATTATCCTTGTTTGTGCTTACGCTGGGAATTGCAAGCAGATCTTTCAGCTCAGCAAGGTAGCGGTCTTTGTTTTGTTCAACATACGAGAGAATGTTTTCCATTGAATAGTACCCTGAGTAAAGGAAGTGAGAGAATATGTACAGCTTAATATACGAAAGGTGACGTAGATGGTCAAACCATAATCTTGCTAATGTGTATGGATTTGAATATAGTTCAAAGAGTTACGATGAACTCAACATTGGAGGATACGTGAGAGCTACCATCAATGATATACCGATCCACTACGTTGAAACAGGCGCTTCATCCGCATTACCTGTGATTTTTCTGCATGGATTTCCCTTCAGCCACGAGATGTGGGCGTCCCAACTGCAGGCGGTGGGAGCATCCTACCGTGCAATCGCGTACGATATCCGCGGGCATGGCGAAAGTTTTGTAGGCGATGGGCAATTCTCTATTGAGGGTTACGTCGATGACTTGATCGGTTTGCTTGACTATTTAAAAATTCAAACCACCGTAATCGTTGGATTGTCGATGGGCGGCTACATCACTCTCCGTGCACTCGAAAGAAACCCTGAGCGTTTCAAAGCGGCAGTACTGTGCGATACGAGAAGTGAAGCTGATTCAAACGAAGCAAAACTCAGACGGTTTGCCGGTGTTTCGGCCGTAAAGAAGAATGGCTCGGCCATTTTTGCCGATGGCTTCGTCAAGGCTGTTTTTGCTCCTGAAAGTTTTTCAAAAAAGTCGGCGGCTGTCGCGGAAATTAGAAGAATCATCGAGTTTACGTCGCCACTGAGCATTGCGGGGACCTTGCTCGCTCTTGCGGCAAGAACCGACACAACTCCTTCTCTTCCAAACATCAAAGTACCGACAATGATTCTTGTCGGGGAATTTGACCTGATCACTCCCCCTGCGGCGTCACAGACAATGCATGAAAGAATTCCCGGATCAGAGCTGCACATCATTCCCCAGGCTGCTCACATGAGCAACATGGAAAATCCGGATTTCTTCAATGAGAAACTGCTGTACTTCCTCAAGCGCGTTTCTTCTTCATGAAAAATATCCTTGTCACCGGCGGGACAGGATGTATCGGGTCCAATCTTGCTCAACGCCTGCTGCAGCAAGGATACAACGTCCGCATCCTCCGAAGACAGAACTCGGACCTTCGCGCAATTCGTGGAATCGATGTAGAGCATCGTATAGGAGATGTACGAAGTCCTGAGTCGCTGCATTCTGCAATGAACGGATGTGACACGGTATTTCACGCTGCGGCAATGGTGACATTCGCACGAAGCGCCCGGGAAGCTCAATACGCCGTGAACGTGCTTGGCACACGCAATATCGTCAATGCATGTCTTGAAAACGGAGTTGAACGACTTGTGCACACAAGTTCTGTTGCCGCAATCGGTCACACAACAACCGGTGATCCGGCAACTGAGGAAACGGAGTGCGACTGGACGAAACTT
>JBGPGQ010000177.1:0-6806 GCA_041483995.1 Bacteroidota bacterium | reverse complement strand
CTGGTCGTCTTCGGGTGCAGAGCTGTTCTTGCAGCCGCCAACCAGCAACCCAACCACAGCAAATATTCCCCACAGTGCCACGAGTGATTTTGTCATAGAGTATCTCCTTAAGATATTGTGTTTGTGAATTACCATTTCAAGTTCTTTTACTGTTGGATAATAGTCCAATAGGTGTGCCAACTGCACTTATTGGCAAACTTCCGTTCAAGAAAGCAGGCAAAGCATTAGTAATCAATCAATTAAAAACGGGCTATGCAAATGAAGCCAATGAGGAGTTTCCCCGGAAATGCCGGAATTTGCAGCAGAAGTGCGGGAAATGATACTTTTCAAGCAGAAACGGATTAGTTCGGCAACTTCCACAGTCCTCTGAAGTATGCCTCGCCGACCTTCTCGAGATAGGAATGATACCGCTGGGGGAGGTTTTTGGATTTCGGCTTAAGAGCAATCCTTGACACGTCCCAGGGTTGTGAAGTATTGATTGCTTCTGATATGTTGGACAAGTATTCTTCCAACTTCTTTCGGACGCGTTCATTGACACCAGCATCCTTCGTCAAGGAAATATGAAGAGTCGTTTGTTCAAGGTCAAAACCATGTTCGGCAAATTTTTTCAAACATTCGCCGCGAAGATACTCCGCAACGGTTCCCCGATTCAATCCACCAAGTTCTGTCGCAGTATCGGATATGGCGCTGCGGAAAAAGCCCTTTTCGCGTATTGCCTCGAGCACCTGATCCTCAACTGCCACAACACCCGCGATGGCGGAGGAGATTTCTTCGGTAAGGTCCTTCATAGTAATCATCGCACGCAGGTTTGCTCTTGAAAGCAATACAGCCCGCTGGATTACACTTTCCATTTCCCTGATGTTACCAGGCCAGGAATGGTTCTGTAGGGCACTCATGACGTTTTTTGAGATGTGAAGATCCCCGCCAGCCAAACGTAAGAAATGCTGCACAAGGATCGGGATATCTTCCTGTCGCTCTCGCAATGGGGGTAACTCCACCATAAAAACATTGAGACGATAGTACAGATCTTCCCTGAAAGCTTTTTGCTTGGTGGCTTCCCTCAAATCCTTGTTCGTTGCCGCGACAACACGGACGTTGACCTTTATGGTCTTGTTTCCGCCGACGCGCTGCAATTCCCCTTCCTGCAACACCCTCAATAGCTTCAGTTGAAAGCCACCGCTGACATCCCCGATCTCATCAAGGAAGATTGTTCCACCGTCGGCCAACTCAAAACGACCAAGTCTATCTTTGATTGCTCCTGTGAAGGCCCCCTTCTCGTGACCGAACAACTCACTCTCAAGCAAGTTTTCAGACAGAGCACCGCAGTTGACTGCAATAAATGGGTTCAGTGCGCGTTTACTCTTTTTGTGGATTGCGCGTGCGATAAGCTCCTTCCCCGTGCCGCTCTCTCCAAGGATGAGAACCGCCGCATCACTGTCAGCGATCTTCCCCACAAAGTCGACGATCTCTTTCATCTTTCCGGATTTGTCGTACACAACTCCTTCAAACTCCGCAGACGATATAGTCACTTCATGAGGACTCGCGTGGTACTCCTCCATGTCATCCGCTTGAGAGGTGAGGGACCGGATTTCTAATTTGTATTTTCGGATTTCTTCGAGAAGTTCATTAGTCCGATCGACTGATTTAGCAGTTTCGTAATCAAGCAGCTCCCGTTCGAGCAACGCCAGCCTGGCTTCCCGATCCCGCAACTGAACGTTGATGGTTTCCTTTTCCGCTTGCAGTGTGCCGACTTGTTTTTTGACGAACCGGTGTTGGTACAACACGGATGAGATACTGGTTAGTATCCCGACGACAAGAAAAGGTGACACGGGCAATACGTATCGTGACCACGAAAAGAGGAGATATGAGAGTATGATGAGGGTAACGAATAGAGCAACAGGAATGATCTTATTCATCGGCGATGGAATCGCGATGATCGAAGTTGTGCAGACGACCCCAAATAATACACACAAGAGATAAACCGCTACATCACCTGCATCAGCGAGCGGTCCTGAGCCAAGGGCATTGTCGAGAAACGCAGCATGGAGTGCAAGAGATGGAAACCGCGGATCGACCGGTGTACGAAGAAAAACGCTGCGTCCCTCGGCAATTACACCGATGAGCACGACCTTGTCTTTCAGACGCGCAACAGGTATTGATGCCGGGCGGTCTTCCCGAAGCGCGGCATATGACTTGAGCACCTCAAGGAACGGATACGCCGTAAACGAAGAGAGTCTTCCAGGAAAATCCAATTGTATAACTCCGTATCCAGAAGTATGAAATTTCAAACTCATTCCCGGTCTCTGGATAGCAACGGTGTTTTCTTCAAATACAACGTCCTCATTCTTCATCCCTGTGTACAAGCGCAGCACTTCCATGCCGAACGAAGGCACAGTTCCGGCATTGGAAGCGATGAAGACCGGAATACCAGATTCATCAAAAAGATTCAGGTGGCCGACTCCTGCAGCCGCGTCGCGGAGCTTCACAAACGGGAGATGCAGTTCCGATCCCTGCTGCAGAGTGCCGGTGACGCGTGGAAATGTAAACACGCCGATACTATCTGTGGCGGATTGCTTTCTTGCCGGTTCCACATTGTGGAAATACGATGTCACCACAACATTCCGGGCCGATGCCACCACAGTTGCAAACAGGCCATCATACTCTGGATACTCTAAGCTCTGTTCCTCGAATTGCACCTCAATGCCAATCGCCTTGACATGCAGGTCGGCAAGTGCCTTCACCATGAGCGCATAGAAGTTTCGACGGACCGGCCAGCCCAGCGATGCAACCGCGTCATTATCGATGTAGACAAGAACCACGTTTGTGTCGGCTAGACGCTGGCCGCGCACGCGGTACTTCAGTTCGGTGAACTGATCTTCAACGTGATGTAACGGACTTTGAAGCAGAACAACAAGCAGAACTGCCGGGATTGTAATTGCGAGGCAAACGAGAGCGTGGCGCGCCATTATTGTTTACTGAGCCAGAGTTCAGGGTTGAATTTTTCTCTGTCCTTCCAGAGCTCAAAGTGCAATCGGGGGCCCTCAAGCGCTTCCCCGCTCGCCCCGATGATATCACCTTCCTTCAGTTTCTGTCCTTCAATTACCTTGATCTCTGAGAGATGTGTGTACACCGTGCGGTATCCGTTGTAATGATTGATGATGAGAATGTTGCCATACGAAGGATACCAGGTAATAATGGCAACCTCGCCCTCCGCAACCGCGCTCACTTGCGAGCCAGTCTTGACGGCAATATCAATCCCGTTATTCTGCGTGATTGTCTTGAGTGTGGGATGTTGGTGATTGCCGAACCGCGCAACAATGGCGCCCTCAGCAACCGGCCAGCGAAGCTTTCCCTTTTTTGATTCGAACGCACCTGTTATGGGAGTTGGCTGGGGAAGTTTTCCCCCACGCACTTGTGCCGCCTCATGTTCTTTTCGCAGGCGGTCTTTCTCGATAAGATCTGAAATAATATTTTCAAGCTGGCGGGCTGCTTTCGACTTGCGATCGATTTCACGTTGAACATTCTTTTTGTCTTTGCGGATCTGGAAAAGAATATCCTTCCGTTCCGTGACAAGCGCGGCAAGACGGTCTTCCTCAGCGCCCTTTTCCGCTATAAGCCGGCGTTCTTCACCAAGTTGATCTTGCAGTTGAGTCTGTACCGATTCGACTTCCGTGCGTTTGCCCTGAATTTTTTCCGCATCCTTCCGGCGCTGATCGGAAAATCGCCTCAGGTATTCGGTACGGATATAGAATTGATTGATGGAGCGGGAGGAAAGTAGTAATTCCAAATCGTGGATGCGGCCGGCTTTGTACACAGAAGCAACATACTGGGCGAAATGTTGTTTAAGGAAGGAGAGCTGCGTTTCAAGTTTCCCAAGGTCTTTTCGCGTCACCTCGATGCTATCCTGAAGCTCCTTCTCCTGAGCATGCAGCTTTGCGATGAGCTTGCGTACCAGCGTCATCTTTCTGTCATACGTGTCGAGAAGTTCGAGAGTTGAACGCTCATTCTTCTGTTGTTCTTTGATCTTTTGTTCAAATTCCTGCAACTGGTCCCGGATGGATTGAAGCTCCGCTTGCCGCTTTTTGATTTCATCACCGGCAAACGCAAGCAGGCTGAGGAAAACACACAACAGGAATATGGGAATTCTGCGTTGCCGCATTTATTGAACGATGACGTGTGCGTTGGATGGTATCGAAAACGCAAATGAAGGGTGGGGCTCATTGAGCGTGCGCGAACTGTATGTAATGGCGATCTGACGGTGTTCACCGGGGAAACTCACAACGATTCTCTTCGGCGCAGTTACACCATCCTCCTCCGAGAATCGTGAAGCAGTTGCCTCAAGAACGGTGCTGCCATCAGCGCCACGCATCACATACTTTGTTACCATCAAGTATCTGGAATCGATCCAGAAGATGCATGTATCTGCTGCACATCCATACGTTAGAACGAACAGATCTTCTTCAACCGCGTACGACCGGAGATTTTGCTGATTTTTCGGAAGAGGAAATATCCCGGAGAAAGCATTCAGGATTTGTTCGTAGGTCAGATCGAATGGTATGACCGACCGTATGGCCCGTTCGCTTGGAACACCCGTGATCGCACGGTTTTCCAAACTATTGTACATGAGATACTTGGACCGGCTCAGAAAAAATGTGCCTACGTCAATTCCAAAAGGGCCCTCGAGTATCACAAGCAGCGAGTCAGGTTTTTTCATGGATGATTCAAAGGCAGCAGTGCCCGAAGCTTCTGGACTTTCGAAGGATAACATGCCCCGGCCGGTAATCGCCTCGATTTTTCGTTCCTGCCTCGCGACAAGGTCAATGAGTGTGGTAGCAGACGTGGTCTCTGTATTGAGGGCGACTTCTGAGCGCTTTGGCGCGCATGATGAAAGAAGTACTGCCAGGCCAAGAAATGCGACAGATCGTGGAGAAAGAATATTCATTGTGCAATACGCGCAATCTTCTCACGAAGCGTAGGATTGTTGTCGTCCAGTTTCAATGCCATATTCCAGTATTCGAGCGCCCGGCTCTTGTCATTCATTTTATCATATACATCGCCGAGATGTTCATGCACCACAGCACTCCCATCGCCCTTCTCAATCGCTCTTTTAATATACGTTTCCGCGTCTCTGTACTTCCCCAGGCGAAAATAGATCCATCCGATTGTATCAAGATAGGATGAATTGTCGGGCTGTGCGGTAACAGCCTTTTGGGCCATTGCCAATGCACGTTCAAGTTGCACCCCGCGGTCAGCGAGGCTGTAGCCATAGTTGTTGAGGATGAGGACGTTGTCAGGTTCAAGCTTCAGTGCCTCTTCGTACAGGCTGTCCGAATCCTGAAACCGTTTCATGCCATCATACACAAGCGCAAGCTGGGAGATTGCATTGATGTCTTTTCCGTTGATTGCATGCGCATGTTCAAGAACTCTGATCGCGTCAGGGTTTCGGCCAAGACGGTTGTATGCGACCCCGAGAAAAAAGTTTACGCGGAATTCATCGGGCAATACTTTGAGCGCAGACTCCAGTACGGTCACCACTTCCTGAAAATTATTCTTCTCAAGAAACACAGACGACAGGTACACCCAGCCATCGGCATTCCAGCTCGCAAGTTCAGTGACTTTTTTGAAATTAGGAAGCGCAACAGAATCGTCATGCATGATCGCGCCCGTGGCGCCAAGAAACCAGTATGGTCGCCAATCCTCCGGGTGTGTCGCCTGGAGGCGCTCGAATATCCCCTTCACCATCGGTGCTATGGTGGAATCCTTCTCCAATTGACCGAAGTAAAACTCCCCTACGCGAATCTTTGCATCCAGAGCAACCGAATCGCTGCTCATGATCGGCTCGAATTCTTTGGCTGCTTGGGCGTACTCCTTCTTCATAAGATAGATGCTGCCAAGCTCTCCGGCGTAGACAAGATTTTGAGGGTCGGCTTCACGCAATTCACGATAGATTGCAAGCGCTTCGTCTAACTTTTGGGCCCGCGCGTACGCCTGTGCAAGGCTCCGTCTTAATTCCTGATTGCCGGGATCAATGGACGACATCTGTTCAAGGGCACCTGCTGCTTTATCGAATTGTCCCAGGGTGTTGTAAAGATCAGCGCTTTGCAGAAGAACTTCCCATTCCGGACCGAAGCGTTTGGTAATCGTCTCGTAAATTTCGAGTGCCTTCAGCGGTTTACGGCTTTGGTAGACACGTGCAAGACTGAACCATGCTTCAATGTTGTTGGAGTCTAGCTGTGCAAGCGCTTCGTATTGGGCCGCGGCAGAATCCAGTTCAAACCCTGCAAGGTAAGCATCTGCAAGTGCGCGGCGGTAATCGAGGTTATCGGGGGCGAGACGAACAGCCTCTTTGCCGGCCTCAACCGCAAGTGCTGTCTTGTTGAGCAATGAATAGTTTTTGGAGAGAGCAAAGTAAATGGCATGATTCTTTTCGTAGCGAAGCGCGTCCTGGTATTCCAATACGGCCTGCGCGTACTGGCCTTTCATTTCATACAGCGAGCCATCAACGAAATGCTGCAATGAGGCCTCATGCGCCATATCTGCGACGGGGGAAGTCCCTACCTGCTGCTTTGCGTCAGTAGAGGTTTCCTTGCTCGATGAGCATCCCTGGAGGGATGCGATCATCAGTATGATGGTCACCGCCCCAGTGATTTTTGCAACTAACTTTTGTTCTCTCACACCGTTTCCTTCATGATTTCTACAAAAATATATCACTTCGGTGATTGAATAACAAGGGTAGGGGCCGTCGCCCGCGACAGGCTTCTGCGGACCTCCCTTGACAACATCTATGCTTTTGGCTATCCTTCCAG
>JBGPGQ010000176.1:0-6853 GCA_041483995.1 Bacteroidota bacterium | reverse complement strand
GTCCTCAAAGATCTTATTCAACTGGCAAAGTAAGGAAATAACTTTTGTTGTTGAAAGATAAAGCTCTTATTCTGTATGTTCCTTTGGGTCTTTTATTGCTTTCTTCAATGATGGCCGGATAGCTCAGTGGTAGAGCAGAGGACTGAAAATCCTTGTGTCGCTGGTTCAAATCCAGTTCTGGCCATAGTCGATTGAAGACGAAAAGGCGGACAAGTTATCTTGTTCGCTTTTTTTTTCTATAGTTTTGCAATATTTCCTGGGAGATTGCCTTTTCTTTAGCTTTTTCATTGTTAGAAATCGCATGATTTAGCTATCATAGTCACAATTTCTAGGATAAGAGGATGTTATGTACGCAATTATTCGAAGTGGTAGTAAACAGTATCGAGTGAAGAAGGGAGATACACTTGGGCATATTGCGAATTGGTACGGTTGCCGGGCTGCAGACATTCGTAACTGGAATGATATCCCGTACGGTCGTCTTATCGTTGTTGGGTCAAGGCTGACTGTGTGGGTTGATAAAGGTAATGTCCAGAAATTTCAAAAAATTGACGACATGACCTTCGCTCAAAAGGAAGAAGGCGTAAGCAAGCCTGTTTCCCAGATCAGTGAATCATCGTCTGAAGGCACGCTTCATTATGTTGTGAAAGAGGGTGATACCCTCGACAAAATTGCTGCGGCAAACAAGGTTTCAGTCCAGCAACTCAAACGCTGGAACAAGCTGCGTACCAGCCGTATTAATGTCGGACAAAACCTCTCGATATATCCCGGGGCAGAAAGCGTTGGGCTACAGCAAGCTCCAAAACGGGAGGCCAGGACCGGGCAAACTGCAGATGGTACAGTTGTATACGTTGTCAAAAAGGGTGATACTCTTTATGACATTGCGAAAGCTAACAATGTTAACGCTTCCGACCTGAAATCATGGAATGATATTACACGCAATACCATCTTTGCCGGACAAGAGTTGATTATCCGCAAGAATTCTCCGGACATCGTGGGATCTGGTCTGAGGCAGTAATGTCTCATGAGGCGCTTACGTTCTGGTAGCGGGTGGTTGGCCCGCTACCGCTATTGATTCCTTGACTTTCCGCCAAATTACGGATATATTTACACCGCGCATTCTGATTTCCGCGCTAGTCCCTTACTGATTTCTTCATCCTGTATCATTCCTACATTAAGTATGCGTGATCGAGTCACACTCGTTCTGTTTCCTTTTTGTATTCTCCTATTCGGGTTTGTTCTGAATCCGGTAAGCGATGAGCGAGACCGTTCCAATGGTTTGCTGAGACTCAACGACGACACGGACAGAAATTATACAACCATTGGAAGTATCGGATTAACAGTGACGAATTTCGGGACCATAGGCACGCGGAATTCATATTGGCCCAGCCAACCTTCCTGCGAATATCCCATTGGTTCGCGCATCGAACATATCTATCAGGGTGGCCTATGGGTTGGTGCCGTCTCAAGAAGCTCAGGGCAGCAACTTGTAACCACGGGCACCTCGGATAGATCATTTGTTACCACTCGCGAAGGGTATGAGTTTAAGTCGGAACCGGATTCAACTGTCCGCCAGCTTTCCTCCCTCAGTGAATCACAGTACTTCGATGAACATGCCGTCAGCCATCAGGATTTCATAGCGACGTATTCGGATCACCCCAGTACCAACGATACCATTCCGGAACACACACCGCTGGGGATCAGCGTCAAACAGGAAAGCTACGCATGGAATTTCCCCTTTGCTGATTTTTTTGTTATTCTGAGATACACGATTTACAATACCGGTGTTGATACACTCGATTCTGTCTATGTCGGCCTATGGAATGAAGCGGTCGTGCGCAATACGAACAATGTCCGCCCGGGATCGGGAAGCAGTTATTTTACTCACCACGGTGACAGCTATGTCGATTCACTTCGGATGGGATACACATTCGACTTTGACGGGCTTCCGGTTCCACCGACCGCAGACAGCTATGTTGGTATCAAACTTCTGGGTACAACGCCTTTCCCCAAGGGCATTACCAATCTGGACAGTTTGAAAAAGCAAACGTACTATAATGCCTGGACGTTTCAACAGAGTTCCGGGGTGACGGCACTTTTCTCACCCGATGGAGACGCGCAGAGTACCAACGGAGGAAGGAGTAGGTTTGGGAGACTCAGTGCCTTTATGGATACGAGTTCGAGCCTGAGCAATCTCAATTACCTGCGCACCAATCCTGGTGATTACACAACGCTTCTTTCTGCCGGTCCCTTCAAAAGTCTCTTCCCCGGCGATTCAGTTACGGTCGTTTTTGGAGTGATCTGTGCCCGAAAATTTGGAACAGCGCCCGCTCGGAACGATACGCGAGAACAACGTAAGACTCTTTACCTGAACGCGGGTTTTGCACAACAGGCATATGACGGCGAAGACGTGAATGGCAATGATTCGCTGGACGCTGGTGAAGATCTGAACGGCAACGGTAGGCTGGACCACTTCCAGTTACCCCAACCTCCGCGTTCTCCAAAAGTGCGTGCGGTTGTGGAGGACCGTAACGTGGTTATTTATTGGGACAAGGCCACCTCCGAAACATCTCTTGACCCTATCACGCGCCAGTATGATTTCGAAGGGTATCGTGTATACCGCTCAAATGCCGGAGCGGACTTCGCATCTCCCGAAAATCTTTTGCTCACGCTCTCTTTGGTAGGAGAGTTTGACGTACCGGGGAATACCATCGGGTACAATACAGGCTTCAGTGCGATACTACTTGATTCTGCAAAATATTTTCCAGACGATACAACGTCGTACTGGTACCGTTTCCCTCCGCGTGGAGCGAGTGTTCCTCATCTCAATGGATGGCAGTATCTTTATGGTGTCGCTGCATTCGATCGAGGTGACTCGGCGACGGGGATTGCCTCGTTACAGAGCAAGACAGAGATTCGCAGAGTAGTGCCTGGGACAGCGGCGACTTCCGATCCCGGGAAAAAGATTGGTGTCTATCCGAACCCGTATTATGTCAGTGCCGCGTGGGATGGAGAGGGGGAACGCAACCGGAAAATCTATTTTTACAATCTTCCGAAGCATTGTGAGATTCGTGTTTATACTTTGGCGGGCGATATTGTTACTGAAATGCTGCACGATGCAGCAACATACGACGGATCAAATATCGAGTGGTTCCGACGGTTTGGTGGCGCTGCCACTGCGCCTACCTTTTCAGGAGGGGAACATGCCTGGGATTTGATCAGCAAGTTCGATCAGGCAATCGCAACGGGATTGTATTTGTTCAGTGTCAAAGACTCCGACACTGGTGACATAAAGACAGGAAAGTTTCTTGTTATCAAATAACGATGTGCTTTAATAACCAGGAGGTTCAACCATGAAGAGAATGATATTATGTGCCTACGTGCTGTTTGCCATTGTCTCGCAAATGTATGCGCAGGGTCCCCCGTACCCTCACTACACAATCAGACAACTCCAGGAGGTCTCGCATGACTCGCTTTTGCTGGCAGATACATTGCAGAGGACTAATACACGATGGACACTTCAGGTATCGCCACATTTTCATGACACCGTGACTGTTACCGGCGTGGTTGTTACTCCTGCAAAAGTGATCAACTTCACTTCACTTGGTTACAACCTACTGGTTGCAGATACCGGGAGCCCCAATATTTGGGCTGGTTTGTTTGTCCGTCCTAACATCAGCAGCACGAGCAATCCGGGGGATACGTCTCTGGCAATCGCGTGGGGACTTTCGGCCGGCTCTCCCGAGGCTGGCGATGTGGTTACGTTAACGGGATGGTTGGATGAATTCCCTCTTAATGACATGGTAAGTTCTACGCAGATTGTTCCCATATATACTCAGCCCCTTGATATTGGTCCAAATCCAGCGCCAGTACCACCACACCAATTGAGGCCGGTCTCAGATTTCAATATTGGTGGATTCCCATCAGGAACAATTCGCTTTTCTACAGGCGAACCGTATGAGTGGATGCGGGTCACGCTGACAAACCTTGTTGTTGCTTCATATGTCAATCCTACAAATGGGACGTTTAATCTGGTGGATCTCACTACGGGAAACATGATTGCCACGATGGATGCTTCCAAGTGGTTTACGCTAAGGGGTCACAGGGATCCCGCTTCAACTTATGTGCTTCCTGCACTGAATACTCAAGTTGATACCATCCGGGGATATATTACAACAAACTCAGGGGCCGAAGCAGCCAGAGGTTATAGAATTGCACCACTCTTGCCCGGAGATATCAAGTATGGAGTTGCCCTTCAGCAGGTTTCATTGCATCGCCGAAACCCCGTTGTGGTTACATCGGATTCTGCGGCTCGACTCAGCGTCAAGGTGACAAGAGGCGGAAGTGGCATTGCGTCTGTGCAGCTCAAGTATAGCGTAAATAACGGTCCGTTTTTGACACTCCCAATGGTGTTAAGCGACACTACATACAAAGCGCAAATCCCCGCACAACCGGATACGACGTTCGTTCGCTATTACATTAGGACAGTTGATTCGCTTGGAAATGAAGTGAAGTTCTGTTCTTCGGCACTTGACGGTTCCGCATCGGACACTCTGAAGGGGTTCTTCTTCTATAGGGTGACCAACAGAACTCTGACGATTCATGACATTCAGTACACACCATATCTGAATGGTCGAAGTCCATATCAGGGAGCGGTTGTTTCGATCCCCGGAATCGTTACGGCAGACACTGCCAATATCGGTTTCACTGCAGCGAGTACCGGGGGAACAAGCAGTTGGTATATGCAAACAGGCACACAGCCATCAAATGGGATATGGTTTGTTGGGTTGCTCGATTCTCTTGCTTCGCTTCGCAATGGTGACAGCGCTTTGGTTACCGGAACAGTCGCAGAGGATTTTGACGTGACTCGCCTCCAAAATGTCTCTAAGCGGCCCACAGTGTACTCTACGGGCCACACCGGACCGGCACCGATAGAATTTCCAACTTCAAATTTTGGCGCCTCGTCGGGCAACGGCAATCCAGCTGCAGAGCCGTGGGAAGGAATGTTGGTTCAATTCAACAATGTTGCGGTTGAAGATACAGCTCCGGTGTTTAATGAACAGTACGAATTCACCGTGAACGATGGCTCCGGCGCGGTTCTGGTCAGGCGAGACGGCAAGAACAACTATTCGCAAATCGCCGCGGACACCGCCGCAGGGAAAATCTGGTTGCGTCGCGGCGCACACATTTCATATCTTCGCGGCATCATGTACTATAGCTTCAATAGATATAAGATTGTTCCGCGCACGAATGCGGATTTCGGAACGATTACCAGTGTGCCGTACATTGAACATGAACCGGGCCTGCCGAAACATCTTGCGCTGGCGCAAAATTACCCGAATCCATTTAACCCTACAACGACGATTGAGTATTCTCTTCCTGCACAGGATATCGTGACCGTGAGAATTTACAATGTCCTTGGCCAGGAGGTAAAGACTCTGGTAAATGAGGTGCAGTCGCCTGGTGAATACAAAGTGCATTTTGATGCGGGGTCGATGGCGAGCGGATTGTATTTCTATAGTGTGAGAGCCGGACAATCCACGCAAGTGAAGAAAATGTTGCTCTTGAAATAGGAGTTTCTTCTTTTTGAGAAAACTCTCATACATACTCGCTACTCTCACGTTTGTCTGGCTGATGAGTTGCAGCGAGGACATACAGGACTCTCCAATTCCCAATCAGAAGCCGAAGACGTATCTCTGGCTCTTTCCTGATTCGACAGTGGGAATTGGAGTGAGCCGTCAGCACTTGCGGTGGTGGGGGGAAGACCCTGATGGAGTCGTGGTTGGATACCTGTTTGCGTACGGCATCTTCCCCACACACGTCACTTCAATTCCCAATCCGGACTCGTTACGATACACGTGGGTGACAAAGAACGATACCACGATTCTTTTTCCTCTTGACACCCTGTTCCGGAACTTCACAGTTTTCGTTCGTGCTGTTGACAATCATTTTCACAATATCCCGAACGGAAGTATTGTCCGGATGTCGCCGTCGCCATTCTGGGATAAGGACGCCGCTGGGGGGCCTGGCGGACCCGATGAATTGCTCCCGCATATCAGCCCTGCGCTCGATCCTACAGGTGCCATGCAAACGTTGCCGATCCGAAACACACCTCCACAATTGACCTTTGCAAACAATCCGAATGATCCGACGATTGCGCTCAAGCAGCCTGATACGACGTTTACCGTTGCAACATTTGCCTTCAAGGGATCAGATGATGATGGCAATAATACATTGTCGTCGTATCGCATTGCGTTGAACGATACAACCGATCCTGCGCGATGGGTAGTCTTGTCTTTGCGAGACACAATTGTTACGCTTGCCGTGCCGAGAGTTTGGAGCGACACGGCAGGAAGTGAAGTTGCAGCCATTGTCTATGGTGGAAAGTTTGTGGGCCGGCATTCGATCGATACTATTCCGGGACTAAGACTCGATGCTCAAAACATCTTGTATGTACAGGCGAAGGATGTCGCGGGGGAGTATAGCCCGGCCAAACGAATGCCTGAGGTCGGCGATCGATGGTATGTCAAACGCCCACGTGGAAGACTGCTACTTGTGAGCGATTACACGAATCCGGATGCTGCCACCGTTCTTTCAACGTACCTGACAAGTTTGGCAAATGTAGCGGGTGGTCTTTTTGATACGGTCGACAATCTTGATATCGGTCGCGGCCTAACCGTTGTTGACAAGACAAGCGGCAGAATTGGTCAGTATGTTCCGCCGTTCATGGATCCTGCGTTGATTAGCACGTTCTTGTTGTATGATTATGTCTTTTGGTATACCGAACAGTTTCCGAGTCTTGGTGTTGCGCAGCTTTCACTTTTCAGTTACCTGCAGAACGGTGGAAAAGTGCTAT
>JBGPGQ010000175.1:0-6866 GCA_041483995.1 Bacteroidota bacterium | reverse complement strand
TTTTGTAGAGCGCCTCAAGGTCCTCGTATTGTGGAGTGTACCCACATTCTGAGGCTACGTTCACCAGCAGAAGTACCTTCCCCTTATATTTGGAAAGAGGAACGTCTGTGCCATCTATGGATTTCATGGTGAAGTCCAGCAGTTCTTTGGTATTCTTTTCTGATGACGTGGAGGTTTGCATCCAAGCTCCTGCGATAACTAAAGTGAATATGAAAAGTGCTTTTATCGTGTTGGAGAACCGTTCTGCAGAACTGGGTAGCTTCATGGTAAACTCCTTGAAATGGGGCTTGATGTTGTCTTAACAAGAGTAAGAAGGTTCCCAATGGAAGTCAAGGTGAACGACATTGGGCTGACTTACACCAATCTCTATTGCATAAGTACGCATTTTTCCGTACCATTATAACCCCTTCAAGAGGTTACAGGTTGTAGCAAACGCAGTTTTCAGCACGGATTGTCAATGTTTGAAGATCTGAGTCGGAAATTAGAGGGCGTATTCAAGCGATTGAGGGGTGAGGGGAAGATCTCAGAAGCGAATGTTGCTGAAACGTTGCGTGAGGTCCGCCGCATCCTCCTCGATGCCGACGTCAACTACAAGGTTGCAAAGCAATTCATCGACGATGTCCAGAAACGTGCAGTTGGACAGGAAGTCCTGCACAGTATTACGCCTGGTCAGCTTATCGTCAAGATAATTTTTGAAGAGCTTGTAGCTATCCTCGGCTCGACGAAAGTCGATATTGGATTTGCAGCAATGCCGCCAACGGTTATCCTGGTTGCCGGTTTGCAAGGCTCCGGCAAGACGACGTTCTGCGCAAAGCTTGCGAGCCATTTGAAAGGTCAGGGAAGGCATCCCCTGCTTGCAGCAGCAGATGTGTACCGACCTGCGGCGGTTGACCAGTTGATCTTACTCGGTCATCAGATTGATATTCCTGTTTACTCCGAAGAAGATGCAAGCGCCGTTGCAATTGCAAAACATGCGGTTGACCATGCAAGGAAGAACGCGCGTGATGTTGTCATAGTTGATACGGCTGGTCGTCTGCACGTGGATGAAGAGATGATGCAGGAGGTCGTGGCAATAAAGGAATCCGTTTCGCCACACGAAATCCTTTTCGTTGTTGATGCGATGACGGGTCAGGATGCTGTCAACACCGCGAAGGCGTTCGACGATCGGCTTAACTTTAGCGGTGCTGTTCTTACAAAGATGGATGGGGATGCCCGAGGAGGCGCTGCGATTTCACTGCGCGCCACTGTCGGCAAACCGATCAAGTTCATCAGCATTGGTGAGAAACTTGATGCACTGGAGCGGTTCCACCCTGAGCGACTTGCCTCTCGAATTCTTGGCAAGGGCGATATCATCACACTCGTCGAAAAAGCTCAGGAGAGCTTTGACGAGGAGAAAGCTGTACGGCTTGAAGCAAAGCTCCGTAAATCGCAATTCACGCTTGAGGATTTTCTGGAACAGCTTCAAGAGATGAAGAAAATGGGACCATTGAGCCAGGTGCTCGGCATGCTGCCGGGGATGAACCGCCTGCCGGCAAACGCAACCGTGGATGACAAGGCACTGGTGAAGATCGAAGCGATCATTCAATCCATGACGCTGAAAGAGCGACGACATCCTCACTTGATTAACGGTAGCCGGCGAAAACGTATTGCGGTAGGAAGCGGAAGCACGGTACAGGATGTCAACAAGCTCATGAAACAATTTGAGCAGATGCAAAAAATGATGAAAACTCTCGGCCGTGGCGGCAACTTTGGCAGGATGATGAAGGGCATGAAGATGCCCGCCGGCTTCTGATACTCTGGGAAATTTGAAGATTTACCTGAACATCCATCAACAGTAAAAAAGGAGCAATACATTGGCAGTACGGTTAAGACTACGGCGTATAGGGAAGAAGAAAATGCCCCTGTACCATATCGTTGCGGCGGATTCCCGCGCAGCGCGTAACGGAAAGTTCCTGGAAATCATCGGTCGGTATGAACCCTTGAACAATCCGATGGCTATCTCTACAACAGAGGACAGGGTTTTCCACTGGCTGAAGCATGGAGCGCTTCCTACTGATACCGTCCGCAGCTTGTTGCAGCGGAACGGATTGTGGATGAAGTGGAGCATGACAAAGAAGGGCATGGACGCGACGGCAATTGCATCTGCAATGGAAAAATGGCAGATGGCGCAAGCCGAGAAAGTTCAGCGCGACGAAACGAGAAGAGCGCGTCGCAAGGCGGCTCAGCGAAAGGCAAAGAAGAGCGCAGCTGCTGAACCTGTCGCCGCAACTCCTGTTGCTCCAGTCGAAACCCCTGCTCAGGCGTAACACTCACTCGCAGCAAAGTCATGCAATAGCTTTAGCGCAGGGAGGATTGTCAATTGAGCTCTGGTGAACTGTACGCAGTTGGTAAAATTGTCAAAGTGTTTGGAGTCAAAGGGGAACTTGTTGTAAAGCCGATGACTGATTCAGTGCAACGGTTCAAAGCACTCAAGCAGGTATTCATCGGATTGACAGATGTGCAGGCGGAAGCAGCAACGGTAGAGTATGTGCGTATACAGCCGCATGGCGTGCGAATTAAAATTGCTGCCGTGAAGGATCGTACCTCCGCAGAGAAATATGTTGGGGCACTCCTTTTCGTGGGAGAGAAGGACAAAGTGCGGATTCCGAAGGGAAAGTTCTTTGTGCATGATGTTGTTGGAATGCGCGTTCTGGATGAACACCAAAACACTGTCGGAACTGTTACAGAGGTACTAAGGCTTCCGGCAAATGATGTGTATGTGATCGATGGCGAAGGTTGGGAAGTCATGCTGCCCGCGGTGAAAGAGTTTGTAAAAGAGATTGATGTGAAAACCAAGACCATGAGAGTCGTGCTGATAGAAGGAATGGTGGAGTCAAGATGAGGATTGATATTGTCACGGGCTTTCCGAAATTGGTTGTCGGCCCTCTTGGCGAAAGTATCCTCAAGCGTGCGCAGGAGAACGGTTACGCTGAAATCATTGTGCACGATCTGAGGGAATACACAACGGATAAACACAAGAGCATCGATGACACTCCCTATGGAGGGGGTGCAGGCATGATACTGAAGCCCGAGCCCGTATTTTCATGCATTGAATCGTTACAAAAGCAGCGCCGGTACGACGAGATCATTTACCTCACCGCCGATGGCGAGCCATACACACAGCGAATGGCGAACGAACTTTCGCTCAAGCAAAACCTGCTCCTTTTGTGTGGTCATTACAAAGGTATTGATGAACGGATACGGGAAACGCTGGTGACAAAAGAAATCTCGATTGGTGACTACGTAGTAACTGGCGGTGAGTTGCCTGCGTTGGTTGTCGCAGACAGCATCGTGCGCTTGATTCCCGGTGTTCTGCATGACGGCGAATCGTTACTCAGCGATTCCTTTCAGAATGACTTGCTTGATGCGCCACAGTATACGCGTCCGGCTGTTTTCCGGGATATGAACGTGCCCGATGTTTTGCTTTCGGGCAACCATGAACAGATTGCAGCATGGCGGGCTGATCTCCAGCAACAACGGACAAATGATCGCCGCAAAAACTTACTCGAACACTCATAATTCATTCGTTACTGGAGAACAACAATGGACAAGCTGAGATTAGTGGAAGCGACACAAATGAAGTCCGATATTCCCGCGTTTGCACCCGGGGATACGATCAATGTACATGTACGCGTGTTGGAAGGCGACAAGGAACGTATCCAGCAGTTTCAGGGAGTCGTTCTCGGTCGTCACGGATCCGGTACCAGCGCAACGTTTACTGTGCGGAAAATTTCCGACGGTGTTGGCGTGGAGCGCATTTTCCCGCTTCATTCACCGAGGATTGCAAAGATTGAGCGCGTAAAAGAGGGCGCTGTTCGTCGTGCGAAGCTGTATTATATCCGTAATCTTGCAAGCAAGGCTGTGCGTCAAAAGACGAATGCGTGAGATGTTGTGCCGGTAAAACGACTGGGCCTGCCATCTCATTTCTATTGCAAACCGTTTGTAAGAGGATTGCGGGCTCAGGCAGGCTTCGATCTCCTTATTGATCTTCCAGCCCACGTTGCCATAAAGTTGCGTGAGCATGAACTTGATGCAGCATTTCTCTCCCCGATTGATTTTGCCCGCAACGCTTCCGAGTATTCCATCATTTCAGGAACAGCCATTTCGTCGATTGAACCAAACGAAACGGTAACACTACACTTCCGCGAAGGCCTGCATTCAATCCGTACACTTGCCGTTGATCCATCCTCGACTTCCGAAATCGTTCTCGCAAAGGTAATGCTCGCTGAGGAATTCGATACCGAACCGACAATTATCCCCGTTATGGGAACACTTGAACAGATGCTTGAGAAGGCAGACGGCGCGCTTCTCATCGGCGATGCCTCACTCGCGGCTTCATTGGTGCATCATAGCACGCTCGATCTGGTGGAACTCTGGAACGGCATGACTGGCCTTCCGTACGTGTACGGGCTCTGGTGCGCAAGAGAACAAGCTCTCACGCTCCAGGAGAGTACTGCACTCCAACGCGCCGGACAGGAAGGAATATCAACTGACGAAGCCGTTGCCGAACATCTCGCATCGTTCTCGTATGACCTCACACCAGAAGTACGGGATGGTTTCCGTGAGTTCCTTCGTTACGCGTATTTCCACGGCGTACTGCCGGATATCCCCGAGCTCGCCTTTTATCCTGCTGGGGCAGGCGGCCCCACGCCCGATCTACCCATTTCAACCAACTAAAATTGAATCTTTCTGAAAAGATGGGTAGATTAGTCAAACATTCATTCCGATGCTTACCTCTCTTTTCATAAAAGATTACGCTTTGATTGATGAGCTGTCCGTTGAATTTTCCCACGGGCTGGTTATCATTACCGGTGAAACCGGTGCGGGCAAATCCATTATCATTGATGCACTCAGCCTTGTGCTCGGTGAACGCGCAAGCATCGATGTGGTGCGCACTGGTTCTGAGAAGGGGATTGTGGAGGCGGTTTTCAATATTGCGGGCAATAAGAAAGTGAAAGTCCTGCTTCAGGAGAGCGGTATTGAATTGTCGGACGAGTTGATTGTGAGAAGAGAGATTTCGATCAAAGGTCAAAGCCGCTGTTTTGTCAACGACTCACCTGCTTCGCTTGCTGTCTTGAAACAGGTTGGTGAAATGCTTGTGGATCTTCACGGACAGCACGAGCACCAGTCGCTCCTGCGCGTGAACACACATATCGATATGTTGGATGATTTTGCCGGACTCGATGAACAGGTTGATGAGTTTCAAGTTGCCTACAAGAAGCTGGTTGAGTTGACGCGAGAAGTGCACGATATGCGCCAGCGCGAACAACAGCTTAAAGAGAAACGCGATCTGTACCAGTTTCAGATTCAGGAAATCGATGCCGTTGGCCCACACGCTGGCGAAGAGGGACATCTCGAAGCGGAATTGAAGATTCTTGAGAATGCCGAAAAACTTGCCAGCGCAACGAACGCACTGTACGAACTATTGTACCAAGGTGAGCGTTCTGTTCGTGACCTTCTTGTTCTTGCACGGAATCAATTGGGAACACTTGTGGATATTGACAGGCAATTCAAGGAAGCCGTGACGGAATGCAGTTCCGCCGAAGCGATTGTGAGTGAGCTGGCCAAGTTCATTCAACGCTACAATGCGAGTGTTGAATTCAACACTGAACGTCTCGAGCAAATCCGGGATCGTCTGGGTCGCCTTACGCTGTTGAAGAAAAAATATGGTGGTACCGTTGAGAGTGTTGTAGCGCACCGGGAGAAGATCGGCAGCGAGCTGTCGCTTGTTGAGAGTTTTGATGATACGCTGAAGAAGTTTGTGGGAGACATTGACGCACAGCGAAAGAACTGCGGACGGCTTGCGCAGCAGCTTTCAGTGAAGCGACGGGAGACCGGGAAGAAGGTAGACAAGGCAATCGTGGGCGAGCTGGCGAAGCTTGGCATACCGAACGGGCAGTTTACAACACGGGTTGAGCAGACTGCGGTAACGGATGGAGTGTCTGATGAACACTTTGCGAAGGTTGGCAATACCAATGTTTCCTTGAATGCAAAAGGGTGTGACCGGGTGGAATTCCTTATCTCCACAAACATCGGTGAAGACGTGAAGCCGCTTGCGAGGGTGGCCTCCGGCGGTGAGGTGTCGAGAGTGATGCTTGCGCTCAAGAGCGTTCTTGCCAAATCGGATCGCCTTCCGGTCATGATATTCGATGAGATTGATGTTGGTGTGAGCGGTCGCGTTGCGCAGGCCGTGGGACTGAGCATGAAGAGCCTCGCCGCGTCTCACCAGGTCATTGCCATCACGCACCTGCCGCAAATTGCCGGACTTGCGGACTCGCACTATGTTGTGTTCAAGTCTGAAGACGGTACACGCGCGAAGACTTCGATCCGCAAACTCTCTCTCGATGAACGCGTGCGCGAAGTGGCAAAGCTGATGAGCGGTGCGGAGGTGACGGAGGCAGGGTTGAAGGGTGCGCGAGAACTCATGGAACATAGGTAAATCCCCAGTCTTACTTTTATGAGGAGGATTAATCATGCCAGTTACCAATAAATCACATTTGATTCTCTTACTATTGTATGCAGCAGATCGATTCAATCGAGAGGCATCACCAATAGTTGGAATCACACGTTTGGAAAAACTGGTCTTTCTATCGAAAAAAGAATCCAACCTTCTTTCGAATTTAGAGGGAGATGATAGCTTTGACTTCAGGCCCTATCTTATGGGGCCGTTTTCGCCTGACGTTTACGATGAAATAGACTTCCTTGAATCGTTGGGTTTGATAGAATCGAAAAGAGCGGGGAGGGGAGAATCAGCCGAAGCCGTTGAAGATGAATTCTTCTTCTCAAGCCAGATCTTGGACAAGTATCAAATGAGCGAGCCGTTGGAT
>JBGPGQ010000174.1:0-6877 GCA_041483995.1 Bacteroidota bacterium | reverse complement strand
ATATGGAAATTCGAGGGGATACCTTCCTTGAGACCTTACGGGCTCTTCGGCTTGGGCTTTACAGCAGTCAGCTACAAGGACCTCAGATTTACCGTACAAGGGTTCACAGGTGAAGACATAGCCAAGGTAAATAGTCAGACGAAGTTCCATTTTTCAGGGGGTGGGGGTGTAGAGTTTCCGGTTGCAAGAATAGTCAGGTTGTATGTTGAGCTCAAGTATGTGGTATTTCTGGCAAGGGAGGGTACGGTAGGGTACATCCCAATCCTAGTCGGGGCAACATTTGGTGGGTAGATGAAGTGCTTGTTCTTATCCTCGATGAAACCCGAAGAAGGAAGTCATGGCTTCCTTCTTCCGTTTTGTCACCTGACCTTTTTTAAACTCCGACTCAAATTCGAAGAATGCCTTGATATGCCAAAGACACTTCGTTCTATTATGTCCAGAAACAGTTCATATTGATGCTACAAGTACATATTCAAAAAAGACTTGACAAGCTTTGTTATTTTCGTTATCATAAGTGCGGTTTTGAACGGGATTAATCACATAATAACCACAAAGAGGAGATGTACAATGAAGAACGTATTGCTATCGGTTGTTGTTTTGGCAATGGTGTTAACGGTAAGTAGTTCGTCAATGGCTGGCGGGAAGATGATGTGGGGTATTGGCGGCGATGTTCTGTTACCAATTGGTACGTTTGGTGATCGTTCGTCTGTTGGGTTTGGCGGAACAGCTCGATTTGAGTATATGATTGATCCAATGTTCTCCGTGACCGGCACAGCAGGTTACTACACATGGACCGGAAAAAAAGTGGCTGGAGTTACACTCCCTGATTTTCATGGGGTCATCGTCAAGGTTGGTGGAAAGTACTACTTTATGCCTGAAGGTGGAACCCGGTTTTATGGGATTGTGGAGCTTGGCATGTTGTTTAGTTCAGTGTCCGCAACAATTGGAGGCGTATCAGTTTCGGCGTCGAGTAGCGACCTTGCATACGAGCCGGGTGTTGGCGTTCAATTGCCTCTTGGCAGCGGCAACTCAAACCTGGACGTTTCAATAGGCTACCTTGGTGTCGCGACGACCGGATCATCGAGTGGTAGTGTGGCAGCAAGAGTTGGTGTCAACTTCGGTCTTGGCAACTAAACTAGATTTGTCGTTCAACAAAAGGAAGCCTCCGGGCTTCCTTTTGTTGTTTTTGGGCTCATTATACGAAATGTTTCTTCGTTTCTATTTCTTACTCCTTATTGCTCCACCATTCGTGAGCATTGAATCGCACGCGCAGGTATCTGATTCAACATCAATCTCACATGATACTTCAATAGTCGTGTTGCGTTTCGGCGGCGATGTTCTTCTTGCGGGTCACTATGAGGATGCAGCATCAGATACTGCTGATCTTGCATTTGAGAACTTTGACATACTCCACTCCGCCGATATTGCCATGGTCAACCTTGAGAGTCCGGTAACAACGCGAGGGACCAAGATCGAGAAGCCGTTTAATTTCAGAACTCATCCAAGGTTTCTCAACGTCTTGACGTCTGCCGGAATCGATATTGTAAGCCTCGCCAATAATCATATCTATGATTACGATTCGCTAGGGCTGTTTGATACAATCAGGGATTTGGATTCTGTTGGGATACTTCATGTTGGTGCAGGGCGTGATCGGTCGGAGGCGCACAGGCCGGTGGTCTTGAAAAGAAAAGGCCGAAAGATTGGCTTTTTGTCGTATTATGGCGGCAGCGAAGCACCGGTAGCATCGCAACGCACGCCTGGCGTGGCAGAACGGGAGATCGGCGGGATCATCCGCGATGTTCGCTCTTTGCGGGCAAGGGATTCGGCTGATTTTGTGATCGTCAATCTTCATTGGGGAACTGAAAAGGCAGAACAACCTGAGGGTAACCAGGTTGCATTTGCCCACAAACTTATCGACGCCGGCGTGGATGCGGTGATTGGACATCATCCTCATGTTCTCCAAGGTGTAGAGCTGTACAAGTCCGGAGTAATTGTGTACTCACTTGGTAACCTGATATTTGGCGGCAACAGTCGAAGCAGTTATGACACGGGTGTTTTTGAAATCCGTCTTGGCACGGCAAGTATAGAATACGAACTCATTCCTGTTCGTGTGACAAATTGGAATGCATCACTATTGCAGGGGGCAGAAGCAGACAGCTTGATCAAGCATGTCTCAGACCTTTCTCGTATATTTCCGAAGAGCATATTCAACTTGAAGGAGAAACAATGAAATCTCGTGGCTTGTTAGTTACTCTCGTAATTCTGGGTGTGATCGTCTTTTTTGTTGTTGGACTCTTTCTGTGGGGCATGGGCGTGTACAACTCCATGGTAGGTGTTGATGAAGGTGTTCAGTCAGCCTGGAGTCAAGTGGAAAGTCAATATCAACGCCGCGCAGATCTGATTCCCAACCTCGTCGCGACGGTTAAAGGCTTCGCAGCACAGGAGAAAGATGTTCTTCTCGGTGTTACGGAGGCCCGTGCAAAAGTCGGTCAGATGACCGTAACCAAAGAAGTACTTGAAGACCCGGCTGCTTTTGCAAAGTTTCAGGCTGCTCAGGATCAGTTTTCTTCCGCCATTTCCCGCCTTTTGGTTGTTGCTGAAAATTATCCGGTGCTGAAATCGAATGAGAACTTTCTTTCGTTGCAAACTCAAATCGAAGGGACAGAAAATCGGATTGCAGTCGAACGAAAGAGATTCAATGAAGTTGTACAAGGCTATAACACTGCGATTCGTAGATTCCCTGCATCGCTCATGGCGGGCTTTACCGGATTTAAGGAGAAACAGTACTTTAAGGCAAAGGAAGGCGCTGAGACCGTGCCTGCTGTAAAATTCTAATGAGATTGATCAAAACATACGCTTTCATTTGTGTGACCTTGCTTGGTTATAGTATCTCAAACAGTGAGGAAATCCCCAAACTCTCTCAGCGGGTTACTGATCTTACCGCAACGCTGTCATCTTCGGAATTGAATTCGCTTGAAACTGAGCTGCGTACGTTTGAGCAAACGACCTCGACACAGATAGTGGTCGTGATGGTACCTTCAATTGGTGAAGGGGCAATTGAAGAGGTTGCCTTACGGATTGCCGAAGAGAACGGGGTTGGTCAAAAAGGGAAAAACAATGGCGTAGTACTTTTCATTGCAAAAGGGGATCGGCAGATAAGAATTGAGGTTGGTTATGGGCTCGAAGGGGCTCTTCCTGATGCTCTTGCGGGACAAATTATTCGTAAGGAGATAGTTCCGTGGTTTAAGCGGGGGAGCTACTATGAAGGAATTAGATCAGGTATCCAGGCAATTATGCTGGCGACCAAAAATGAATATAAGGCTGATGATTCATCACCCCATTCATTTCTTCCTTTGATTCTCGTGTTCATAATTCTTTTCTTTATTTTCAGAGGAATTGGCGGGAGAAGACGGCTCTCTGTTCTTGGAGTACCTTTTTATGCTTCAGGATTTGGCAGGAGCAGCGGTGGTGGTGGTTGGAGTGGGGGAGGGTTCAGTGGTGGCGGCGGTTCCTTTGGCGGTGGCGGAGCGAGCGGCGGCTGGTGACACTCGGAATCAATTGTTAAACGGTAAATGCGGCAAGATCAAGTTTCATATGAATCAGTGCAAGACATTCTCGCCCTCATCAAACCGGGGCAGCGGTTAGTTATATGTGTACCTTCCTCTATTCTTGCAGAATCATTTAACTCTTCGCTCGCTTCTCTTGGTGACAGTTCTCGGAAAAGAACTCATGATTCCCGATTTCCAACTTTAGATACCACTCATTCCCTTGATGAAGCTCTCAAAGTGTTTCGGAAGCGCTTACGTAATACTCCCCGAAATAGACTTGCAATAATCGACACTACATCGAAATCGAGCTCGTGGTTCAAAGTTCCCAAAAGCAGAATAACTTTTCTCCATCAACTGTTTAAGGACACTACGCGGCGCAAACTTCGGAGTGTCTGCGTTGTTGGGACAGATCTCTTTTCAGCTGATGAAATTGCTGTACTCAAAGACGAGGTCGAATACTTTCTGGATGTAACAATGATCGGCTCGGCGTACTGTGCGCAATTGTTGAAGGCGCAGGGTGTCTACCAAAAAGAATTGTTCTTTCCTCGAATTATTTCGTTTGAAAAGCAAGGATTGCATTTCGGGAAACCGACTATCCCCGCATTGAACACTTCAGGGAATGTTGAGAAACCTTCTCAATCTGTTGTGGATTTGTTGCAAGAGAAATATCGACTGGTATTTGAACAGGCCGATGCAGGGATTATCCTCTTTGACTTAAGCGGCCGCTACCGTGAACCAAACAAAAAAGCGGCTGAAATCCTCGGATTCGCGCGCGAGGAACTAGCAATTATTTCTCTAGGAGACCTTCTGCCGCATGGAGCCATGCGAAATGTTCTGCGCTCTCTTGTAACATTACGCCGAAAAGGAAGAGTCAATGCAGAAGTTGAAATACGCCGCAAAAGTGGTCGGCGCGTTCAACTCGGCATCAACGCCTCAATTCTTGGTGATGGCAACTACATCGGGATTGTACGTGACGTCACTGAGAACAGGAAAGCCGAAGCCACTCTCCGGCAATCGGAAAGCCAATACCGCCACCTTCTTGAATATGCTCCCGTTGCTCAAGCGGTTTTCGTAAATAACAAGTTGGTGTTTACAAATCAATCGTTCCGCACGCTCTTCTCATGGCTTGATACAACCAATGGAAACACGATAACGCTGAGGGAGTTTTTTGGAAACCAGGGTGGAAAGTTCATAAAAGAACTTGGCACGTTGAAGTCCGGGAATGGATTAGCACTACCGAAAAGGGAAATCCAATTCAAGAATCCCTCCGGTAGTGAGCTTGATCTTGAAGTATCAGTTGCTGCCCTACCATATGGTGATAAAAACGGCCTTCAATTCAGTTTTGTTGATATAACGAGTAGAGCAAATCTATTCCGCCAGCTTGAGGGATCGGAATCCAAATATCGCAGCTTGATAGAGAGTGCAACTAACGGGATTTCCCTTGCTCAAGATGGCAAAGTTATTTTTGTCAACAGTGCGTTCCTCAGGATATTCGGATTTTCCGGTATTGATGAAGTCATTGGGCGTGAGGTCGAATCACTTGTTACAACGCGTCACAAAAAGCCCCCGGCAAAGCTCAGCAAGGGCCGCAAGACCACCAACGAGGCTACCCAAAGTTATGAGTATACCGCAATTAGAAAAGACGGGGCTTCTGTCAACATAGAAGCTCAGGACATAACGGTAACAATGGGGGGCATAGCAACCGAACTTACTTGGCACCGGGACGTCAGCACGCAGAAACGAGAAGCAGAAGCCATCCGCGGTAAAGTTAGAATGTTTGAGATTCTTGAAGAAATCTCGGTGTCCGCGCATCGATCCGTTCAAATGAACGAAGTAGTGCAAAGCGGATTGCATGCATCAATGAAGGGGTTTGGGTTCGAGTATGGTGCGATGTACATAGCAGGCGGTGATGGCAAAGACTTGAACATGATCATCAACAAAGATCTGCCGGAGCGGGTAACGGCAACGCTTCAACTTCAAAACATGGATGAAGGGGTGATGGGATATGTTGTGAAAACAATGGAGCCGTTAGTCCTTTCGACAAGGAATTATCCCGCATATCTCCCATATAAGTCGCTCTTTGCGACAGAGGGAATTGCCTCAATAGTGTATGTGCCACTGACTTCACGAGAGAAACTCGTCAGTGTCATGATGCTCGCAACCCGAAAGGACCGTGTGTTTTTACCGGAGGAGACTTCGTTTCTCTCTTCAATAGGTAGCCATCTCGGTATAGCTATCAACAATGCCCGATTGTATTCGAAGGTCAAGGGCTCTGAAGAACGTTACCGTTCCGCAATTGAGAATATTTCAGATGTCGTTTACACGGCTTCTCCGAATGGTGCTCTTGTTTTCATGAGCCCTAACATAGAACGCCTCCTCAGCTATTCGCCCGGAGACTTCTACAGGTCGCCTGATCTCTGGCGCGCGATGATCCACGTCGATGACCGCGCAGCCTACGGTCAGCGTATTTCCAACCAAGGACAAAGGATCGATGATTTCCATCTTGAGTATCGAATGCTTCCCAAAGGCAAGGCATCGTATCGTTTGGTACGTGATTCCATTCGGTATGGCAGGGATGAAAATGGCAATGTTGTTGCTATCAATGGTATTTTGAGCGACATAACAGATCAAGAAGATCTCGGGAGTAACCTTGCCAAATCAGGGGAGCTGAAGACAAATGTCCTGGAAAGTCTTCAGGTTGGTGTTGCAGTGTACGACAACAATTTCAGGTATATCGACTGGAACAGCGCAATGCATGATATTACCGGCATTGCCCGTGAAAATGTAATTGACCGTAGCGTATTTGAAAGTACTCCGGAGCTTGGGGGAGAAGAAATCCGACTTCTATTGGAGAAAGCCCTTTCTGGAGAGTCGGTGAGTTCAGAGGATATCGCTCTCAGGTCGCGTAAAGGCGATCATGAGAATTACATCTGGATACGGTACTCTCCATTGCGCGACAAAGGCGGAATAATTTGTGGCGTTGTCGGTATTGTGATGGATGTGACGAACAGACGAAAACTCGAACGAGAGGTACGTGAGTCCGAAGAGACACTGCGAAATGTTATTGATGCAATGGGGGATGCGCTAATGATCTCCGATCTGCAAGGGCGGGTATGGGAGGTCAACAAGGAGTTTTCGCATATAACTGGGTTCCAGCGCAGCGAAGTACTTGGCGTTGAATTTCCCTACCCATGGGTGCTTGATGAGGAAATGGCAAAGTTTGTCCTGTGGATTTCCGAATTGCGTGGAAAAAACTACCTTCGCGATTTTGATATGACATGGCGGCGCAAGGACGGGTTTGAAGTTGCCATCAGCCTGAATACGACACT
>JBGPGQ010000173.1:0-6892 GCA_041483995.1 Bacteroidota bacterium | reverse complement strand
GTTTCTGCACGCTCGATCGTTGAGGATTCGATCGACAACACGGCAAAGGGATGGGTACTCTGGATTGGCACCAATGACGGCTTGTGGAGGTACGATGCCCGGGTGGACGCATTTACAAGGTTTGGCCATGATCCTAAAGACCCAGCGAGTCTTTCGAGCAACACGGTAACAACGGTGTTCCGGGATTCACATGGCACGCTCTGGATCGGGACCGACCAGGGATTGAACCGGATGGACTCGACGAAGGGCCGGTTCGAGTCTTACACCGAAAACAACGGACTTCTGGACAATCTTGTCCTCGGTATCCTTGAAGACGGACACGATCGCATATGGCTCAGCACACCCAAAGCGATTTCGAAGCTCGATCCCCAAACGAAGAGGTTTATCAACTATGGTATGAAAGAGGTTCTGCCGGACATCCGTTTCGGTCCGGGATGTTGTCTCCGAAGCACGGACGGAGAGATGTACTTCGGCGGGGAAGGCGGCTTTGTTATTTTTAATCCCGACAGCATCAGGGAGAATCTGTATGCCCCGCCTCTTGTGATCACGGGGTTCAAGAAATTTGATGCGCCCGTGACACTGGACAGCACGATCTCCGAGAAGAAAGCAATCGAGCTGTCATACAAGGACAATATGTTCTCGTTCGAGTTCATCGCTTTGAACTTCACCCACCCGGAAGAAAACCAATACGCGTATAAACTTGAGGGGCATGACAACGATTGGATATACTGCGGTAACCAGCAGTTTGCGCGATACATCAATATTGGAGAAGGGAAATACGTGTTCCGGGTGAAAGGATCGAACAACGACGGAGTCTGGAATGAAGAAGGGACTTCCATTGCCGTCATCGTTGTGCCCCCGCTGTGGAAAAACACATGGGCCTATCTTTCCTATGCCCTCGTTGCGGGCGGCGTTCTGCTCAGCATCCGCCGTTATCAGGTCAACAAGATAAGAGCCAGGCATCATCTTGAAATGACGCAGCTTGAGGCGAAGACACTGCGGGATGTAGACCAGATGAAGTCCCGCTTCTTTGCCAACATCTCGCACGAGTTCCGCACACCGCTGACGCTCATTCTCGGTCCGCTTGAGAAGTGGCGGACTAGGGTGACCCAAGTGGAATTACAGCAGGATTTGGGCATGATGGAGAGAAATGCCCAACGGTTGCTCCGCCTCATCAACCAGCTCCTCGACTTATCAAAGCTCGAAGCAAGGGGAATGAAGTTGCAGGCGGCCCCAGGAAACATTGTCGCGTTCGTCAAGGGCATTGCACAGTCATTCCAATCGTCCCGGGGGGGGAGGAGCGTCATCTTGAAGGTGGAAGCCACTGAAGATGAGATTGAGATGTACTTCGATCACGACAAGATGGAGAAGATTCTCACGAACCTGCTCTCGAATGCATTCAAGTTCACGCCGGAGGGCGGAGCCGTGAGGGTCGATATCCGAAATCCACAATCCGAAATCCACAATCGTATTGAAATCACCATCGCCGATACCGGCATCGGCATCCCTTCAGATCAGGTCGAGAAGATCTTTGACCGGTTCTATCAGGTGGATGCCTCCCAAACACGTGAGCAGGAAGGCACGGGCATTGGTCTTGCGCTTACCAAGGAGCTTGTGGAATTGCATCATGGCACGATCAGTGTCAAGAGCGAAGTAGGTAAAGGAACGGAGTTCGTCGTCCGATTGCCGACGGGAAAGAATCATTTGAAAGAAGATGAAATTGTTGAAGAGACAACGGAGATTCATGAGCGAATGGTGAAGGTTGCGGCTCCTGAGTATGCCGGGAAATCGAAGACCGGGGTTGAGATGGCCGATGGCAAGAGCCCCATGGTCCTGGTTGTTGAGGATAACGCCGACCTCCGGGCGTATATTCGTGAGTACCTCGTTCCAACGTACCTGGTGATTGAAGGGCGGGATGGAGCTGAGGGCGTGGAAAAGGCGAAGGAGGCGATTCCTGACCTCATCATTAGCGACGTGATGATGCCGAAGATGGACGGGTATGAGTTGTGCAAGACATTGAAGCTGGACGAGAAGACGAGCCACGTGCCGATCATTCTGCTGACTGCAAAGGCTGGCACGGAGAACAGGATCGAAGGTCTTGAAACCGGGGCAGACGATTATCTCACCAAGCCGTTCGATGCAAAGGAATTGTTGGTAAGGGTGAAGAACCTCATTGAGTTGAGACGCAAGCTCAGAGAGAGGTTCAAAGCCGGACAAGTGTTGAAGCCCGGCGAGATTGCAGTGACCTCTCTTGACGATGCATTTCTTCGAAAGGTAATGGGCGCAGTTGAGCAACGGCTGAGCGACGAAAACTTCAGCGTTGAGGATTTGGCCCGGGAAGTTGCCATGAGCCGTTCGCAACTGCACCGGAAGCTTACGGCCCTAACAAACCAGTCGCCCAGTGATTTCATCCGCTACATGCGTTTGCACCGGGCAATGGATCTCCTGAAGAAGAATGCTGGTACCGTCTCCGAAACAGCATATGCCGTCGGCTTCAGTGGTGTCTCGTATTTCAGCAAGTGCTTCCAAGAACAGTTTGGAGTATTGCCAAGCGCAGTGAACGAGAAGGCATGACAGTCTTTATCTCTTCTTTCCCGGTCTTCTAACCCGCGACACAACCTCTTAATCCCGCTCAGTTTTGGTATTCAACCACCGTGCGACGAGAGTTGCACACTTTGCGACAAGCGTTCTACTGTCATGCCCTTCGTTGTTCTCTCTCTGTATGTCTTCCAATCCTCTTGTTGTCAAAGACTTCTAGTACTTCCTATAGTAATTCTTCTGTGTCTGGCTGGCGCCCGCTCCGTATGCGACGAGAGTTGCATAGCTCACGACCCTGCTGGTAAGTACACCCCTCTACGATTGAGTTACTTGTGTCCGCATGTTGACACAAACTCTCAAACTCAAAGAGCAGAGGTCTTATGGAAAGGAAGCCGTGGGCAAGGTTAGCGACCGTGACGGCGATAGTTTTGTCGTTATCGTTTTCGGTAGGGGTGGGCCAGTGGCGGCCGACCTCCGGTCCTGAAGGCGGAATTGTCCGTTCTCTGGCTGCTGATGACAGGTACATGTATGCGGGCACGTCCTTCGGGGTCTATCGTTCATTCAATCTGGGCGCTGATTGGGAGGCCGCGAGTTTTGACATCGGGAACACAAATATCAACGCCCTTGCAGTTGCTGGGAATGTTCTTTTGGCTGGCACGCACGGTGGAGGCGTGTATTGCTCTACCGACCATGGCGCAACATGGGCTGCCAGGAATGTTGGGGTAACAAACAGTTTTGTGCACTGTCTTGCAGTAGAAGGCGCGACGGTGTATGCGGGCACGTCCGGTGGAGGTGTTTATCGCTCCAGTAACTTCGGCCAGATGTGGCAGAGCGTGAGCGTGGGTCTCTCGAATCTCAATGTTTTTTCGCTTGCACTCACCGAAGGAATGGTGTATGCCGGAACATTTGGTGGTGGTGTATTCCGCTCCCCCAACCAAGGTGAAACCTGGACATCAGCAAACAATGGACTCACCAACGGCGACATCTTTGCACTTCTACCTTTGGGTACGACTCTTCTTGCTGGTACACTCGGTGGCGGTGTCTATTGCTCAACGGATTCCGGTGCACAATGGACTCTTTCGAATGCGGGTTTATCTGATCTGTTTGTCTCATCGTTTACAAAGAATGGGCTTGCTATCCTTGCTGGCACTTTCGGAGGGGGGGCGTTCTGTTCGACTAATTCTGGTTTGACGTGGACTCCTTCCTCGACTGGTCTGTTGTGTGGGAACGTGCAGACCCTTTCGACGATTAATGGGGATACATATGTTGGAGCGTATCGCGGTGGCGTGTATCGATCTACAAACGGCGGCACGAACTGGGCCGTGACGAACTCAGGTTTGACGAATGTTGTAGTAACTTCATTTGTGTCTGCCGGCGAGAATGTTTTTGGAGGAACCTATGGCGGGGTTGTGATCTCGGCAGATCGGGGAGCGACGTGGCGCAATGTCAGTGGGCTGTTGCCAAATCCCTACGTTACTTCTCTGGCGTCGACTCCGTACCAACTTTTTGCAGGTACGTTCGATGGCGTGTTTGTCTCGTCAGACAAGGGTTTCAGCTGGTCACAAGCCAGTGATGGAATGTCGAGCAGGAATGTCCTCTCGCTTGTTGCCCATGCTGATGAGCTATTTGCTGGGACCATCAGCGGTGGCGTCTTCCGAACCACAGATGACGGTCGCAACTGGGTCAGTGCAGGTCTAACGGATAGAGCGGTGAACACACTCATTTCATCCGGTACCAGCGTGTACGCAGGAACTGATGATGGGGCATTTTTCTCCTCGAATAGCGGCGTAGGCTGGTTACGGCTTGCTGCTGTTGGAACACAAGTTCAGGTTACAGCTCTTGCCTTCCGCGACAACAATCTCTATGTGGGAACTCTTGGCCACGGGCTTGTGCTCCTCGAGAACAGTAGTGATGGATGGGTCATGGTGCATTCATCGCTTCCCAACGCTAATGTGTATGCGGTAGCGGCAAGTGACGCAAACGTGTTCGTTGGGACGCTGGGTGGCGGCGTCTTTCTTTCAACAGATCATAGTGCGACATGGGCCACAGTGAACGACGGGCTAACGAACCGTCAGGTGTTGTCCCTTGCGCAGATCGGTGGTAAAATTTTTGCCGGGACTCAAGGGACAGGCATCTGGGAGAGGCCACTTGCAGAGCTCACAACCAGCATCGGTCAGGAGCAAGAGGGAGCTCTTGCATCCGCCTTTTCGCTGGAGCAGAATTATCCCAACCCGTTCAACCCGAGCACGAAGATACGGTTCAAAGTTCCAAGTTCAGAGTTCGTGGTGTTAAAGGTGTACGATGTGTTGGGGAAGGAAGTGAAAACACTGGTGAATGAAGATCTGAAAGCGGGAAGTTATGAGACGACGTTCGATGCAAGCAGACTGGCAAGTGGAGTGTACTTTTACAGGTTGGAAACAGGAAGTTTTGTTTCAACGAAGAAGCTGCTCTTGCTCCGATAACCTATTGACGTTTCAGCATGGGAGTGCTCCTGCTCAGCAGCCAGCCAGTGCTCTTTTTCAATCTGCTAAGGCGATGAGGTTGCTGTCTCCCATTCCCTTATCGCCAGACCATATCGCACCCCGCGCTCACTTACGATCATCTCTGTGAACTTGTAGTGAGCCATAATCTCGCGGAGGATGAGAGCGCCAGCAGCGATAACATCGTTACGACCTTCCATTACAGGTGAGAGCCTCAATATCTCGGATGCGGGCATAGCGCGTAGTGTTCTGAAAAGAGCGTACACATTGTCCAGCTTCAACCGATAATTAGTGACCGCTTCTATTGAAAACTCGTTCAGCCCCTGATCGAGGGTCGCAAGAGCTGTAGCCGTTCCTGCGACGCCGATAAGAACCGTATCTTTGAAATCAAAACCCTTCGGCCTTGCAAGCTCATCTTCTACAAGCGTTATTGCTGTCTCAAGTTCAGGATGCGTTGGCGGATCATGTTTGAAGATTCGCTCGGTCAGGCGAACTGAGCCCATATCAAGACTGATGCTGTTCGTGATCGTGTGTGAATTGCCGATCGTGATCTCGGTGCTGCCTCCACCAATATCAATAACGGTGGCGCGTTGGATTTTCGGAACACCACTGATGGCGCCGCGATACGTCCAGTATGCTTCGTCGTTGCCGCTGAGAATTTCGAGGTTAAATCCTGTTGCAATATGAACAAGCTCCGCAAACTGCGCTTTGTTCTGCGCGTCACGGACTGCGCTTGTTGCACCCACCACCACTCGATCCAACCTGTACCCCCCCATGATAGTCTTGTACTCCTGCAATACGGCGATGGCCCGGTTCATCGAATCTGGCTGGAGATTTCTCTGAGCGTCCACACCCTTTCCGAGTCGTGGGACACGCTGCTCGTACACAAGAGGAGTGAGTTGCCCATTGATGTCGAATTGGGCAACAAGAAGTAGAACGGTGTTTGTGCCGATATCTATTGTTGCAACGTTCATGGTGCGATTCGGTGCTTTCTCATGGACGAACAGCAATTGCAATCCATTCGTTCTCGGCAAGCTCTTCAATGGTATTGAGGCCTGTGGAATGAAGTGCTGCAAGGATCGGCGTTCTGTCAGTATTGAGAAGCCCGGAGAGCAACAGTATTCCATTTCGAATAAGATGCTTCACCATCTCCTCAAGAAGCGGCTCGATCACATTTCTTTGGATGTTTGCGACAATCATGTCAAATACTTCAGGCTGGAGAGATGAAAGCTCGCCATGAACAATCCTCATCTGACGTTCAACATGATTAAGGAAAATATTTTCCTTGGCATTCGTGTACGACCATTCATCGTTGTCAATTCCAAGAGCAGATGTAGCGCCGAGTTTTACTCCGGCGATTGCAAGAATACCCGTGCCCGTACCAATATCGAGCAAGCGCATGCCCGGCTTTACGTGTTTCTCCATAAGCCTGAGCATGAGTCGTGTTGTTTCATGGTAACCGGTACCGAAAGACATCTTTGGATCGATGGTTAGAAGGAGTTGTCCTGCAGATGGAGTGTAGTTGTGCCATGTGGGAGAAATAACAATTCTCTCAGTTACCTGAATTGGCTGAATCGTCTTTTCCCATTTCTCATTCCAATTCTGGTCTTCGATGATTTGCGTGGTAATCCGGGGGGCGGGGGAACTACTAGAGCGTGAAACGGTCTGTGCGATTGAGTAAATCTCATCTAGTATTGTTGCGCTCCATCGCTCCTTCTTCATAAAACATTTGAGCGACGCGTCATCTTCCCAAAAACCTTCAAATCCCAGTTGCGAAAGTATCCCGATCAGGTGTTCAACGGATTTTTGATCGGCGACAATCTCCAACTGCACATATGACGTTGGCATGCCTACGGGCGTTGAGAATACACGAC
>JBGPGQ010000172.1:0-6927 GCA_041483995.1 Bacteroidota bacterium | reverse complement strand
TCCAAGAGCCGCGGCAATGTGCATGGGTCCTGAGTCGGAACCAAGGAAAAAAGTTGCCTCCTTCAGAATTCCAGCAAGTTCTTGGAGTGTTGTCAATGGTGTTGTAATAGCGGCACCCAGCGATGATTCAACAACTTCATGAGTCTCCTGTTCTGTTCCCGGTCCATTGAGGATTAATGTCGATAGACCGTACACATTCCGAACGAGGTGCGCCACCTGGCCGAACCATCGCCCGGGCCAGCGTTTGTGTTGCCATTGCGAACCGGGTGCGATTACAGCGAACCCACCATTGTTGTTGAGCTGGCGTGTCGTCCGCATAGCTGCGACCACGGAGGATTGTGGAGGGGAGAGCGGGAAATGCATCGGTGGCTGCGAGATTCCCAGTGCTTTCAAAAGGGCCAGATTTCGTTCTATCACATGAGCATAGTTGCCAGGATCGTGTTGTTCGGAGTAGAAGGCAGCCGCTCCCCGCTCTCTCAAGTGAGGTGTGGAGAACCCGATGACTCGCGACGCGTTGCTGGCGCGAGCAAGGAACGCCGATTTCAAAAGCCCCTGGACGTCGACGGCACAATCATATCGCATTGCCCGAAGGAGTCGGATTGTTCCTACAACACTGCTTGTTCCTCGCAACGCGGTTGGGTCGATTTCAATTGTTCCGTCAATCGCAGTGATAAGTTTCAATAAACCCGTGTAACGTTTACTCACGACCCAATCAATACGGGCCGTAGGGAATGCGTTTCGAAGTGCCGCTGCCACAGGAATTGTGTGCACAATGTCACCCAACGAGCTTATTTTTACGATCAGGATTCTTTTAAGCAATTCCATGCGACCTACCTTGAAGCGTCCAAACGCGCTGTGCCGCTCTTGAGAGAATAGAGGGATATTCCACTTCCAGAGAACAACAACCTTCCATCTTCTTCCGCCACACGGGTAACAGCGGGAAATTCCACTTCCATGCGTTTCCGACAGTTCGGGTTCTTATCGCAGTATGGTGTGAGTTCAGTGGAGAGAACGATATGAGTTACTCCCATGCGGCGGAGATCAGATCGCAGACGCTCAAGCGAATCGTAGTGAAACGAGTCCTGCTCCCAATAGGTTCCCCAGAATGTGGTGAAATGGAACATCGCAGTGTTGATCCGTTCGAGAGAGACAAGTATCCGGGAATCCGGTGGGAGATGCTGGTTTGCGTACTGTACGATCTCATATTCCTTCAGGTTATTGCGCAAGTATTCCTGGCGCGTTAAGAATCCCGTAGCAACCCTCGTTGCGTCCGACAAGCCCACATGAACCTTTTCCAATGAGACGAAAGCAGTCCAGAAACAAACGCACACACATAACATCAGAATTGGTCGATACCGCCAGCGCTCAAATATCCCGGCAAGCCACAGACCAAAGGCAGGTACGCCGGGAAGAAGGAGGCGGGCGTTGAGCGCGCTGCCGAATGAGATAAGGACGTGAAACATTGCGGCGTATACAATGAGTACCCTCCACTGCGATGCGCGGGTAAACCGGAGGGCACAATACGCAAGAACAATCGACAGAATACACCGGACAACAAAGGAGCCATAGGCGATTCCTGGCGTCGAGGGGAGGAAGAGAGGGCCCTCTCCAATAATGAAATTTTCCGCGTAGCGCGCCCATCCCTCGGTAGTCCATTCAGTTCCTCCAAAAATGTTGTATAGCATGGGATAGACGGGATTCCCGGTAAGGACCCATGTCCGTACATACCATGGTATCGCGAATGCGAGTGCAACAGTTCCATATCGGAGCGTCGATCTCAGTCGTTCCCGGAATGGAAGGCCGGGCCTATCGATGAGTATGACCACAAGCAATGAAAGTACCACCCACAATCCTTGAAGCTTCACGGTAGCCGCGAATCCTGCGAAGATGGCGGATGCCATCCTCCATTGGATGCTTGAGGATTCCTCCTTGTATGACCGATCGAGCATGATGGCTGCAAGAGTTGCGAAAGCGGTCAGCGGCAGATCGACGAGTGCCGAAGACGTTTCAGTCCAGAGAACATTGTGCGTGAGTAACACCGCACCAGCAATGGCGCCGAACAGCCGGCTACGCATATGGATTCCGTAAAAGTATACTGCCGCCAACGTCAGGACACCATAGATAAAAGACACTATGGCCACGGGTGCATCGGGATCGAGAGAGAGGAGAATTGAATGAAGCATCTGAGTTCCGAGTGGCCAGTTTGTCGGTGTGAGAGTGACCAGATGAAGAAACCGCCCCGCATCAAGGAACCGGTATGAGACAGTGAGATGGTACAGAAGTGAGTCAATCTCCAATATTGGACAGACACTCCGAATGAACAGCGACAACAGGAAAAGGGAAATGACAATAAGGAGAAACCTCTCCCAACCGGCGATCTTCCATGGCTGAGCCAGCCACTGGTATGAGGATCGGACAACGACCCGCATGTCGGGGACAAGAAGAACCATCAAAACCGCGGTTGCAGTCAGAATTATACGTGGCCAACCAACTCCAAGTGCAAAGAGAATGAAGGGAGGAACCTGCAATGCCCCCATACCCAATGCTACCGCAACGATTCCACGCATCGCAGTTTCAGGAATCCGAATATGAAACCACTGTAGGAGTCGCCGTCCCAGGCCTGCTGCGACTAATAAAAGTCCAATCAGATACCCCATTCCTGTGATCAATGGTGGCAGCGTGTTCATTCATGAACCATTGGAATAATCAAACGTTCCGCCGTGTCTGATAGCAAGGAAAGATCAACAGATACCCCCAAGAGCCGATCTTTTATTGCTTTGACATATTGATCAGCTACTCCTTGCCGTGATTGTATGAACTTTCTTGCATTGTCTTGCAGTTGACATAGAAATGCTTCGTCCCCAATCATTCGCATAAGAGCCGCATCAAGATCTTCATGATGAGCGATCCATAGGATTGCATTCGCCTGATTGAAATCTTCAGCGATGGTTTGAAAGTGTTGCATGTGCGGACCAATAACCACAGCGCATCCCTGTGCTGCTGGTTCTAAAATGTTATGACCTCCATGATTCATAAAACTTCCTCCAATGATCGCAATTGCGGCATGCTTGTACACCGCGGGAAGCCAGCCCATCTCGTCAAGCACCAAAACGTCCCATTCCAGGGAAGGAATTTTTCCCATCGACCAGCGTATTACACACATCCCTTCTTTCTCTGCCATCGTTGCGATGGAGTCGGAGCGTGTAACGTGTCGCGGTGCAAGAACGAGTCGGATGGATGGATATGTTTTCCGAAGTTGCTGGAATGATTCAACAATCCATTGTTCTTCGGGCGAATGTGTGCTTCCAGCGACAATAAGCATTCCGGCATTTTCAAGTTGTAAGAGACGTTTGTCCGTTATGGCACCGAACGGTAAAGGGACGTCGTATTTCATGTTTCCAACAATGTGAACAACCGCGGGGGCAGCGCCAATTCTGATGAATCGCTCCCGTTCATGCTCATCTTGAACACCGATCCATGCTGCGCAACCAAGAACTTGTCCGAAGAACCGACGCGCGAAAATGTACCGACCCATATCTGCGGGATAAATTCTCCCATTGGCAATGTAGAGAGAGATGCCGAGATTCTTGCATGCCATGAAGAGGGATGGCCAGAGTTCCGTCTCCATCACAACTACAAGATCCGGCTGAACGCGCTGAAGCCAGGCTACCATGGCACCATACCTATCCCACGGGAGAAATCCAACCTGGAGGATTTCAGTGTAACGTTTTCGCAAACGTTCGGCTGACGCTCTCCCGTCTTTGTTCCCAACAGTAACAACAATCTCGATGTCTCTTCCCGATTCAGTCAGGCCCTTCACGAGTGGTTCAAGTGCAGCAATCTCACCGACAGAAACGGCATGGCATACTACACGATGGCGAGCCTGTTTCGCTGGAAACGAAGAGATGCCGCGGAATTGCAGCCAGTTCTCAAACGTGGAGTATCTGAAAATAATCTGTAGCCATTGCCAAGGCGTCAGCAACAACCACACAATGATGTAGACTATGCTGTTGTATATTGCAAACACGTGGATGAGGTTGCCTGTTGACGTTGAACAATCCGCATTACTATACCGGATTTCGGGCGGAGCGTGATGAGGGGCTCGGGAATTGGTGTGTGTCCGAGGATTTCCCGCAAGACAAATTGTTGAGCGACTGTTGAGAGTATGATAAGAGCCTCCGTTCGGGCAAACGTTTCTCCAATGCACCCTCGCGGCCCACCGCCGAACGGAAGGTAGACAAATGATGGTCTGGCTCTCCTGGCTTCCGGCGCAAACCGTTCCGGGTCAAATTTATCCGGGTGAGGAAAATATTGGGAATTCCGATGAGCTACATACGGAAGTATGTTCACGATGGTGCCTTTCGGGATCCGCACACCTGAATCGAGTTCGTCGTCATTGAGGGCTAAGCGAGAGAGAATCCATGCAGGAGGATACAGGCGCATGGATTCATCAAAGACCATTTCAGTGTATTGTAATCGAGGAAGGTTCTCTTCGGTCGGCCCTCTGCCATCGAAAACAGTGGCAATTTCTGTATGCATGCGCTCTTCAACCCGGGGATGCTGGGAAAGGAGATACCATGTCCATGCAAGGGCATTGGCTGTTGTCTCGTGTCCAGCGAGAATGATGTTGACAATGTCGTCGCGAATCTGTTGTTCGCTCAAAGGCTTTCCGTCAGCATCGCGTGCCTCGACGAGTGTTGTGAGAAGGTCATTTGGTTTTTTCTCCAGTGTCCGTCGCGAGCGAATGAGGTCATACATGATTCTGTCGACACTGATGGTTGCTTTCTTGTACCGTCGGTGCAGTTGGGTCGGGATGGATTCCGGCACGAAGTTCAGGGGCCGTTGCATGAACCTCTGACCCACATCGAATCCCGTATACAACTCATCGACGACGTCTGCGAAATCGGTGCTGAAATACGCTTTCCCGATAATTGCGAGAGTCAGGCGCACCATTTCCCGGAACACGTCAACGATTGAGCCGGGTTTCCACGAGTTAATCTGCTTTTGAGTTTCCTCCTGGATCATATCCACAAACGACGATACAGCCTGGCGATGAAATGATGGTTGGATAATATGGCGTTGCTGGGAATGAATCGGTTCTCCGCTTGCGAGCAGTCCCTGCCCTAATAACCTTTTTCCAATGACTGGGCCCCCAGTCTTACGATAGTTCTGAGGGTTCGTCGCAAGGACATGCCGGATGTCATCAGGGCTGTTCAGTATCAGTGTTGCCGGCCTCCTGACCGGTAACGATACAACATCACCATACCTGTCACGCCATTCCAGGAATATTGTGAACGGACTGCGTAAAAGTTTCGGTGAACGGAATATTAATTCGGCTGGCGAAGGGCCTTTTGGACGGGATAGCATCTTCACGTACTTTCAGTCTGAGACAATACCGCGGTTGCAGTTGGCCGTTCAGTTCTCGCACCGAGGATAGACGCCTCGGCAAGACGTATATGGCTCCATGGCCACCACTGCTCGGGCCGGGCAGATACGTCTCGGTGCAACAATTCCAGCCATTTTCCCATCAGAGCTTCCGGGTTTTTGTGTGGCTTCATCATCAATTCATCAAGACACATTTCGGGCGCGATCGATACACACGATCCAGATCCAACCAACGGCCGGCTCCTGAGCATCAGGATTGGTGCATGGAACATCAAGGCGAGCCGGGCTGGGCCCGGATCGACCTTAATAGCAACGTCGCCAAATGGGAGCCAGACATTTTCGCTCGGCCGGACAGATGCTTCGAAGACAAGGATAAATATCTGATTGAGTTCCAGCGCTTTTTTTGCCGCTCGTACCGAATCGCGTCCCACGTGCGCGATGGAGATATTGTACCGCTTCCAGATCTGCTTCATATGTGCTTCGACCGAGTTGATGGGGATTTCGTATGCCACCCCGGATACCTTGTAGCCGACCGTTGACAAAATAGTGGCCGTAAGAAGCCAGTTGCCAAGATGGCTGGCCACTAACAGCGCACCTCTTCCCCTTTGCAGAGCTTGCTGCAAGTTCTCTTCGCCGTCGAGTCGTACCGATTCCTGTAGTTGTCTGGGCGTCATCTGAAGCAGGCGCGAGTTTTCTACAAACAACCGTCCTTGGAATCTCATGGACTCATTGTCAAGCGTCTCGCACTGAGCAAACGAATATCCGCGTGCACCGAGAAACCTGTGCATGTTTTTGATGCGAATGCTTTTGAATGGTCGCAGCATCATCGCGGTGGTAACTCGTGCAAAGGTAAGCGCATGCGTGTCGCTGAGTCGCATACACATCCACAGGGTGCATTGATAGATGATTGAAAGAAGAGGGTGGACGATAATCCTTTCAAGGGATCTCGGACGAAGAATAGCAATTTTGCGCGGTCGGTTCAGTTCGGTGTTCACTGGACTTCACTCAATGCAGAGTTGTAGAGAGCGGCAGATTGGTGACTGGGTGTGATCAGTTGGCTAACAACAAGATTGCGATAGTGTTCGCAGCGACCAAGAAGCTCATGATGTGTTCCATCATCTATGACACGACCTTCATGCAAGACAAGGAGGCGTGGAAGATCAATGACTGTCGCAAGGCGATGCGCAACAATGATCGTTGTTCTTCCCCGCATCACCGTTCGCATGGCAATGCGGAGATGATGCTCCGTGTGCGCATCAAGGGCAGACGTTGCCTCGTCGAGCAAAAGCACGGGAGCGTCCTTCAGCAGCGCGCGGGCAATCGCGATTCGCTGACGTTGGCCACCGGAGAGTTTCAGTCCGCGTTCGCCAACAATGGTTTGGTATCCATCGGGCAGTTCTCGTATGTACTCGTCTGCTTGCGCAGCGACGCAGGCCGCATGGACCTCTTTTTCCGTGGCTGTAATCCGACCGTAACGTACATTGTCAATGATCGTTCCATCGAACAGGATTGTGTCCTGAGGGACCACGGCGATTGATGCTC
>JBGPGQ010000171.1:0-6949 GCA_041483995.1 Bacteroidota bacterium | reverse complement strand
ACAGAAAACATGTCTCAGTATCAAGGAGAACTTCATTCACACCGGTTGATTCAGGAAACGAAAATCGTTATGTTGACGTTGTCTCAAGTAGGAAGGAAGATGTTCATTACGTTTGAAGGATTGGACTTCTCAGGGAAAACGACACAAGCGGAGTTGCTTGTGGAGAAACTGGAGACACTGTCTGCTGGTGAGGGACAGAGGCAAAAAGTCCATTTCGTTCGCGAGCCTGGAGGGACTGCAATCTCGGAGCGTATTCGTGAACTGCTGCTCAATAGAAGATATCAAGAGATGTCGGAAGCAACAGAACTTCTCCTTTTTTCTGCAAGCCGCGCCCAGCTTGTCACCGAAGTCATTATGCCTTTGCTACGCCGGGGAGAGATCGTGGTGTGTGACAGATACTATGACTCTACGACTGCATACCAGGCATACGGAAGGGGGCTGCAGCTTGACATGGTAAAGAATATCAACCGTTTTGCCACGACACAGGTTGATCCGGATCTCACGTTGTTCGTGGATATTACAGTCGAAGAGATTCAGCGCCGCAAAGCAAGTGCCGGCATTGCGTTTGACAGGATGGAGAATTCCGGCAGGGAATTCTATGAACGGGTTCGGGCCGGATATATCGAAATCGCTCGTCAGGAATCCCGTTGCGTTAGGGTCGATGGCATGAAACCCGTTGAGGAGATAGCTGCCGGGATATGGAAGATCGTGAGTCAGAAACTAATGGTATTCTTATCAACAATGGAGAAGAACAGGCGATGAGGAAAGTATTGTGCTGGCCGCTTCTGCGGAAATATGGCGCACCATGTGCCCTGGCTGTTATGTGCATGTCATTTGCTGGATTTATGATGTCGCCCGACAATGACTATTTTTTGAAGATCAACAAGAGCATCGATGTGTTTGGCAAGGTATATAAGGAAATTACAACGAATTACATTGATGAAGTCGACCCGGAGAAATTCATGCAGGCGGGTATCGATGGAATGCTCGAAACACTTGATCCTTACACCGTGTATATCGATAGGGAAGATGGCGATGAAGTGGACTTGCTCACGACCGGGAAGTATGGTGGTATCGGAGTCACTATAGGTTTGCGGGATGGTGCGATTCAGGTGCTAAGCGTCATGGATGGATACTCAGCACAAAGGCAGGGAATCAATCCGGGGGACAAGATCCTCGAAGTGGATGGAGTCAAGGTTTCTTCCAAAAAGCCTGACGAAGTGCGTGCCTTGACGCGGGGCGAACCCGGAACCGAAGTGACAGTATTGGTCGAACGCGAAGGAGAGTCGGCCCCTCTTCAATTCGTGCTGATCAGGGAAGAAATCCAGGTGAAGAACATTACGTATGCAAATTTCATTGAGAACGGAATCGGGTACGTCCGCCTTGAACGTTTTTCACGCAGGGCGGGAGAAGAATTGCGGCAGTCCATCAAAGAATTGAAGCTGAAGGGTGAACTCAAGGGTGTTATTCTCGATCTGCGGGGCAATCCCGGAGGATTGCTGGACGCCGCTGTTGATGTCGTCAGCAAGTTTGTGCCCAAGGGAAGTCTGATTGTGTCCACCAAAGGAAGGCACCCGGAAGGTGACAAGAAATATTATTCCACCGAGGAACCGCTTCTTCCTGATACGCCACTCATGCTGCTTACGGATCGCAATAGTGCGAGTGCGAGTGAGATAGTCTGCGGTTCGCTGCAGGATCTTGACCGGGCGCTCATTGTTGGTACGCGTACATTTGGCAAGGGTCTTGTTCAGACAATTCTCCCGCTCAACTATGGCGCGCAGTTGAAAATCACCACCGCGCGGTACTACATTCCGAGCGGGCGCAGTATTCAAGAGATCGATTACATTCATAAAGATAAGAATGGCGTATTCAGTACATTTGCCGACAGCCTTAAAAAAGAATTTACGACTGCCCACGGCCGAAAAGTGTATGAACACGGGGGTATTGCACCGGATTCCACGGTCAAGGCGGAAGAGCCAGGACCGATGATCAAGGAACTCCTTCGTAAATCGCTCGTATTCAAATTTGCCAACAAGTACGTTGTAACACACAAGGGGCTATCCGTTACGCCGCTCAAGGAGGAAGTTGTCGAACAGTTCCGGAAATTTCTGGAGGAACAGAAATTTGATTTTGAAGATGAGAGCGGGACAAAACTCAAAGAACTGAGAGATTTTGCCGAAAAACAGCACTACAGTAAGGAAGCACTTGCTGAGATCGACGCGCTAAAAAATGATCTGGGGAAGGAAAAACCCCGCGCGTTTGACCGCTACCAGGATCATATCAAACACGAACTTGAGGTCGAACTAATGGCAAGGGTGAATGGGGAGCAAGGAAGGATTGAGGCGTCACCGCATGGGGATGTTCAGCTTGCGGCTGCCGTTGAGATGTTGAAGAACCCGAAGTTATACGGAAACAAAATCAAGAACTGATAGCATTGGGGAAAGGAAAAAAACATGATCGAAAATATTCAATTCATCGGGCTAGGACTGGTTGTTGGCGCGCTTGCAGGCACTCTCGGGATCGGCGGTGCTGTATTTGTTGTTCCGATCCTTGTGTATGTCTATGGGTGGGAGCAGCACATGGCGCAAGGAACAACGCTTGCTATGCTTGTCCCGCCTATTGGCCTCCTCGCAGCATTGAAATATTATCAAGCGGGGCATGTTGACTTGAGGGTTGCGGCATTTCTCTGCGTTGGATTTTTTGTAGGGGGATACTTTGGGGGAATGATTGCAAATCAGCTTCCTGCCGATACGTTGAGGAAAGTGTTTGGTGTGGTTCTGTTCCTTCTCTCCTTGAAGATGATACTCGGTAAGTGATGCAGAGGTTGGTGACATCATCCTTCAGCTCATATTTTCAGTTTTTTCTTAATCACCCTAACAACATTCTCCAGATCCTGTTTATTGTTTACAAAATCCAGCGAGTCTGATTCCACCGTGAGGAGTGGACCACGCTTGTAGTTGGCGATCCATGTTTCGTAATGACGGTTGAGTTGTTCGAGGTATTCACGCTTGATTGATTGCTCGAAGTCTCGTCCGCGCAAAGCGATTTGCTTCATCAGCGTGTCAACATTTGCCCGTAAGTAGATGAGTAAGTCGGGTGGACGGAGATATTCGGTCATGACATCGTACAGCGCAACGTAGTTCCGGTAATCTCTCTCCAGCATGTTCCCGATTTCAAAGAGGTTGCGCGCAAATATCTCGGCGTCCTCGTAAATAACACGGTCAAGGATAACAGACTTCGGGCCCTCCGCAATTGCTTTGTGACTGCGGAATCGGTTCGAGAGAAAATACACCTGGAGGTTGAACGACCATCGCTTCATATCCGCATAAAAATCATTCAGATACGGATTGTCTTCAACCGATTCGAAGAATGGCGTCCAGCGAAATTGTTCACTGAGTAGCCGTGTGAGCGAGGATTTACCGGAGCCGATGTTGCCGGCAACCGCAATAAATACTTTGCGTTTCTTGACTGCCTGTCGAGGCTTTGGGCGAGCAGCTGTTCTTTTTGTCTTCGATGTTTTCACTTCTGTTCTCCATGAAGCAAATGAAAAAGGGTGGCAAGCGCATCGATCGCGCGTGGACCGGGACGGGAAACAAGATCAGAATCGATGCGGAAGACGCGAGCATCGCGCACAGCATCAAGTTGTTTCCATTCCGGATAATGGCTCACAAGGTCTTCGGTGTTGGATACGGCGTCCGACATTACTATGATAACTTCGGGATTTTGCTTAATCACCGCTTCACGACTGATTGCCGGATACGTTGATGGCATTGAACCGGCAACGTTGCGTGCGCCAGCGAGGTCAAGCAATTCCGACAAGAAAGTTTTGCTTCCAACGACGATAAGCGGTTGCAGCGAAACGATACACAGCGTTTTCTTTTTTTCTTCCTTTGAAAATGCCTTTATCGAATCTTCTCGCTTCCGCATTGACCAGACGAGGCGTGCTGCTTGTTCCCTCCTGCCTGTCAGTGCGCCGATGTCTCTAATTGACTTGTGGATTCCTTCAAACGTTCTTGGGTTGGTGACAAAGACGGGAACCCCAAGGTCTACAAGTGTATTGAAATCTTCTCGTACATTTCCTTCCATGCTCACGATAATCAGGTCGGGTTTCAGGCTGATAATCGTCTCGATGCTTGGGTTGATTACACCACCGACGCGGTGCTTTGTCTTTGCCTTAGGCGGATAATTACAGTAGTCCGTTACACCGGCAACCTGGTCGCCAGCGTCGATGGCGAACAGCGTCTCCGTTATGCTGGGGGCAAGGGACACAACCTGCTTTGCAGGCGCCGGCAGAGTGATAATGCGTTGGAGGTCGTCGGTTACGGCAATCTGCCCATGGAGGTCGGACCCGCAGAAAAGGAACAAGATCGCGATCGAAGAGTAGAACCAGGAGAATCGGATCATCAATATGCTTGGTGAGACTGCGGATGGTGAAACAGAATGAACGCTTTTCCTGAAGAAAATATACTTCGGTTGGGAACGAGAAGCAAATTGATTTTACTTTCTTTTTTGCAGAAATTGACTCTGCATTTGCGCGTCTATATAACACACTTTTTATTGGAGACACTTGGACAAGTTCATCATTCATGGCGGCAAGAAACTCAACGGTACTATAACAATTAACGGGGCCAAAAATGCGACACTCGCATTAATGCCGGCAGCTTTGCTTGCAAAGGGCACGTTCCGCCTTTCCAATACGCCCAACCTTCGAGACGTTGCAACGATGTCGAGTCTCCTCAAATCGATGGGAATGAAGATACAATTGAAGAACCATCTCCTCACACTTGATACGAGCGGTGTGAACAAACAGGAAGCACCGTACGAGCATGTAAAGAAGATGCGCGCCTCAATCTATGTTCTCGGTCCGTTGGTGGCGCGTTACGGTCGGGCAAAGGTCTCACTGCCGGGCGGTTGTGCCTGGGGGCCACGTCCGGTGAACCTCCACATCGACGGTATTCGCAAATTGGGCGCAGTCGTTGAGTTGAAGCGAGGGTATATCATTGCCACAGCGAAGAGACTTACCGGAACACGTATCCACTTTGATATTTCCAGTGTTGGCGCGACCGGCAACATTTTGATGGCTGCCGTATTGGCAAAGGGAACAACATTGATCGAGAATGCCGCAATTGAACCGGAGATCACGGCGCTCGCACAGTTCCTCCAATCCATGGGTGCGAAGATTGGTGGAGTCGGAACGAACCGTCTGGAAATAGAGGGAGTCGACGATCTTCATCCCGCGGATATCGATACGATTCCGGATCGTATCGAAGCCGGGACATTCCTTGCCGCTGTTGCAATTACAGGTGGACGGGTCACCCTCGATGGTGTAAATCCTGAACATTTTTCTGCGCTCACTGCTAAACTGGAGGATGCCGGATGTAAAATTTCGGTTGGACATAATAGCGTATCGCTTGAAGCACCGTCACCTCTCAATCCTGTCGATGTTAGTGCTGCAATTTATCCGGGCTTCCCGACCGACATGCAAGCGCAGTGGATTGCGCTCATGTCAATTGCGAACGGGACGTCCATTATCACTGATACAGTTTACGCAGATCGATTCAAACACGTTCCCGAACTCGTTCGCCTTGGCGCAGATATCGAGCTGAAGGAAAATGCAGCTATCATACGTGGTGTAAGACAACTTGCCGGAGCTACGGTCATGTCAACCGATCTGCGCGCGTCAGCTTCACTTATTCTTGCAGGGCTTGTTGCTGAAGGAGAGACAGAGGTGCTAAGGGTCTACCACATCGACCGGGGGTATGAAGCAATAGAGAAGAAACTCCGCCTGCTTGGCGCTGACATCGAACGCGTTTCCAGTGAAGAATTCTAAGATGTCATGATCCGTTCGCGGCCAATACTCATTGCAATTCTTCTGTATTGTATTGTCTCGATACCCTGTACTCAGATTCCGTTACTGAACTACCTCGGCTACGAGTTTTCATTCCTCATTGCAATTCTCTCCTCACTTATTGCTGGATTCACAACTGCCACTGCTGTCAAGGGTGTGTTGTTCACGCCCGATGACGAAACTCCTTACTCGTTCCATTACGTCATTTCAATGTTCAAACAGTCGGTAGGAATCAATATGATACTATTGATCCTCCCGTTAACCGTAATGTTGACAAATGCGCTTTTCGTCAAGAATTGTTCATTGTTGGAAGGGCTGGGTTTCTTCATGTTGCTACCCGCTGTGAGTGTACTGTTTTCCTGTTCACTCGCGTTCTTCTGTGCGACACATTATCGTTTCGCGAAAACAGCCTTCGCTCTGTTCTTCATCGCCTCACTTGGCTATGCACTTGCCCTCGGCTATTACACCCCCGCGATCTTCTCCTACGATTTGTTCTATGGGTACTTTCCCGGTTTCACGTACGATGAAGCGATGAGCCTACACTGGTCGTTGGTACTATTCCGTTTCTTCACGCTCTTTGCGGGTGCTGTTTTTGTATGGATGGGACTGCTTATCCTCAAGAACACATCGCCCGTTGATTCCATTATCACAAAGGGTTTGACGCTCGCTCGATCAATGCTGCAGGCAGGCAACCGGATAGTTCTATTTGTGGTCATCCTCGTCATTGGATCGGTTTTTTACTTTAGAGAACCGCTCGGTTTTGAATCACATGCGGGATTCATCCAGAAACAACTCGGCGCTGTATATGAGACGTCGCATTTTCGAATTTTCTACGTGCGGGAATCGTTCAGCGACGATGAGATCAAAGAGGCGGCGGCGGAACACGAGTTCCGACTCAAACAAATTCTCGACCAGTTCAACCTTCCGTTCCATGGAAAGGCCGAGTCATACATCTATCCATCCGCTGAATCAAAGCAGCGACTGATCGGCGCCGGAAACACCAACATTGCCAAGCCGTGGAGCGGACAGATACACATTACCAAGCAATCGCTTGAAGGCACGCTGAAGCACGAGCTTGTTCATGTTCTTGCTGCGCCGTTT
>JBGPGQ010000170.1:0-6957 GCA_041483995.1 Bacteroidota bacterium | reverse complement strand
TAGTTCGTTGGTCCACCAGCTCCGGCTAATGTAAGAGTAAAAGTCTTGGTTGTTGTCACTTGTACAGTCGTACTGCCGGAAAGTGCTACGGCTCCAATCCCTTGATCGATACTCGCCGATGTTGCATTCTGGGATGTCCACGTTAATGTCGTATTCCCCCCTCCTGATGGCAGCGTGTCCGGATTCCCACCAAAGGAACCGGAAGGTGCAGAAACCGTCACTCGTACTCGAAAGACACCAAATTTCTTTGAGAACCCTGGTGCAGTATTTCCAGTCCACCCCGGCGTACCAACAACCGACCATCTGCTTGTCAACATCGGTATCTTGATCTGACCGTTGTTGATGGTGTAGACATGCTCTGCATCGCCGAAGAAATTTTGAGCATTTCGAACACGCGCCGTTCCACTACCAAGTGAGGAGACATCGACTGTAACAGAATCGGCACTTCCCCAATTCAGTATTGTCACCCATGCCGTGTTTGGTTCGTACTTGTTCTTGTGGAACTTAATATCCAGCCCGGTCGAGGGTTCAGACGCTAAGACCGTATCCGTCCCCGTTGGGCTTATGCCGCTGATAGATGGTACGAACTTGTTATTACCCAATAAGAAATTCTGGTGTGTCCCATTCAACAGCAACGCCGAACCACCTTGATTGATGGCAATGTTTCTCTTGAAATAGAAGTTTATACTTGCAGGGTTAGAGACTGCATTGCCAAGTTCTATACAAGCATCTTGTGCCTTGTAGAATATATTATCGTAAGCACTATCCTTTGTCAATGGGGGATTGGAGGCATCCCCTTGTAACCAGACAACATTCCTACCACCACCATGATTGGTCAAGCTCCCTGCATAGGCCATGGTATTATTTCTTAGTGTCATCTCACTTGAGTTTAGACCAAACCCATGTACCTGAGCGTCAAATCCAGCCAAGGCGATACAATTATCCAGATACCCATGAGGTAATTGGCCCTGTAAATAGAACTCATGGCCGTGTCCTCTGTCTGCTCCCTGATAGCCAAGATTGTATACCAAGCAACCGTAAATCTCCCAATCAGAATGATCGTTAGTCACAAAGATATTCGTTTGGATGTCATGTGTGATACAGTTAATGAACTTTAATCCGGGTATCGTACCCTGGTCATCCTGCCACAACACCCCACTCGAATAATCGCACGTCGAACAAGGGGGATAATTCGGGTCAGAGTCCGTATCAATCCTATTAGTAATTGCACTCGACGTATGGGCTACCTCCACACCCCATATCCATACGTAGCCAGCACCGGGATTCTGGTTCGGCCCTTGAAGTAGCACAGTCATATGTTCTGACGTACCTGAAGCCCCGACACTTCCACCGTCCCATATTACTCTCTCTGTACCTGTCGGTTGGTACGCTCGGAAGATGACGGGGTTGCCAGCAGTACCGTGCGCATTGATAACGCCAGTGGTACTAAAGTTGTAGTTCCCGGCCTGCATCCATACCGTATCTCCAGCCGTCGCACTTGAGAAAGCCGTCTGAATCGTCCAGCCGTTTGCAAAAGAAGTACCGTTTTGACTCCCTGCACCGCCAACGACAACATATCTCTGTCGCGCATTTCCTATGCAGGCTATCAGCATTAACAAAATAATCGTGAAGTGAACTTTTCGTCTGGGCGGTAAGATTTGAAGTATGGCTCGTTTGCACATTACATCTTCCTCCGTCAAAAATGAAAATTCTCAATACACTGTTCATTATTTATGGTCCATCCTAAGAATCAGAATCTTGTTCCCTGTCGCAGCCTTGCCGCGACAGTTTTCTTATCTTGTGTTTATTATTGGATTAGAAGAACTGTAGTGTTCTACACATATTTTAAACCCTTCAAGCATTTCATTGTTCCTAAATGAAGAAAAACTAATGCCAGGGTCAGTGAACTCGGGCGGCAAAATGGTAACACTTGAATCTCTCTTGAAGACCACCTATCTTCATGGGGTTATCACGCAGCTCGTTGCTCACTAAGCCATATTGCCATGATATCTCACATTATTATTGCAGCAATGCTAATGACGTCCCCCGATAGCACACTTCGCGTTGAGCCCGAGAACCACTCCTTTTCGCGCCCCAATGAAGCAGCTGTCAAACACCTGGATTTCGACTTGACTGTAGATTTTTCCAGCAAGAAGCTTTCAGGAAAAGCGAACCTGTACTTTCAGAACATAACGGCAACTAATAAACTTTACTTAGACACCCGTGACCTGATTATCAAACAAGTCACCCTTGGACAGAAACACGCTAAGACACACTTTACGATCGGTGATCCTGTCGAACATTTGGGCCAATCACTCACTATCGATATCCAACCCGACACCAAATTTGTCACAGTACTCTACGAAACAAAGCCTGAAGCGGCGGCTTTGCAGTGGCTCGAGCCCGCACAAACGGCGGGCGGCAGGCAGCCGTTTCTATTTACACAATCACAGGCAATTCTCGCACGTACATGGGTCCCTTGCCAGGATAACCCTGGTGTCCGGATGACATATCGTGCAAAGATACGAGTGCCACGCGGCATGATGGCAGTTATGAGCGCCGAAAACGGAACAAAGAAAACTCCAAATGGTGTCTATGAATTCTACATGCCACAGCCTATCCCTTCGTATTTGCTAGCGCTCGCTGTTGGTGACATCGAATTTCGTCGTACAGGTGAACGAACCGGTGTATATGCCGAGCCCGCAGTTGTCGACAAGGCAGCGTGGGAATTCGCTGACGCCGAGAACATGATTGCAACCGCCGAAAAACTCTACGGGCCTTACCGCTGGGGGCGCTATGACGTCATTGTGTTGCCGCCAAGCTTTCCGTTCGGGGGAATGGAGAACCCTCGCCTGACATTTGCCACACCAACGGTGATTGCGGGAGACCGTTCGCTCATCGCTCTTGTGGCGCATGAACTTGCTCATTCCTGGTCAGGCAACCTTGTCACAAACGCGACATGGAATGATTTCTGGTTAAACGAAGGCTTCACCGTGTATTTCGAGCGACGAATTCTGGAGGCGCTCTACGGGCGGGACTATGCAGAAATGCGTGCCCTCCTTGGCTTTCAAGATCTTCAGGAAACTATGACTGAGTTGGGGCCTGATAGTGCAGATACAAAACTGTATTTGAATCTCAAGGGACGCGACCCGGATGACGGGGTTACAGACATTCCATACGAAAAAGGCTATCTGTTCTTGCGTTTGCTGGAAGAAAAAGTCGGCAGAGACACCTGGGATGTTTTTTTACGGGGCTATTTTGCAAAATTCGCTTTCCAGACCATGACCACTCCAGCCTTCCTTTCGTATCTGAGAGAACAACTGATAAAGGGAAACACAGCACTCGAAGACAGTCTTCAAATTGAGAAGTGGGTGAATGGAACAGGTTTACCGGGAAACTGTCCCCATCTTCAGTCGATTTCATTGCAGAAGGCCAATGCACAGATACAGGCGTGGGCTGATGGAACGATGCCAAAGGATCTTCAAACCTCCGATTGGACTTCCCCGCAATGGCAACATTTTATCCGCAATCTCCCGGCAACGTTAAACAGTGAACAAATGTCTGCACTCAATGATGCTTTTCATTTCACCGAATCAGGCAATGCTGAGATTCTGCAAGTCTGGTTTGAGAGGGCAATCAAAAGCAATTACACTACGGCATACCCGGCAATGGAAAATTTTCTTACGCATGTTGGCAGACGAAAGCTCGTGAAACCATTGTACACGAAGATGGCCGCGACTCCAGAAGGACTCGAAATGGCAAAAAGAATTTATGGAAATGCAAGACCGGGATACCATGCCGTTACCGTCCACACGATTGACGACATCCTGCACTGGAAACAGTGAATTAGGTTGATAGCGATTTGACGAACCCACAAATTCCCTCCTCTGAAAACCTGCCTACTATTTTTGACGTCATCATACTTGGTGCCGGTGCAGCCGGGCTCATGTGTGCCATCGAGGCCGGAAAGCGTGCCAGGTCGGTTGTTGTACTTGAGCGAAACCAGCAGATCGGTGAGAAGATACGTATCTCAGGAGGCGGCAGGTGCAACTTCACGAACATCAATGTCGAATCTGAGCATTACCTTTCGCAGAATCCTCACTTTTGCAAATCGGCGCTTGCGCGGTTTACCTCAGATGATTTCATTGCACTTGTAGAGAAGCACGGGATTCAGTACCACGAGAAGAAACTTGGTCAATTGTTCTGCAACCAAGGCTCCCGCCAGATCATTACGATGCTGGAAGAAGAATGCGCTGGTGCGTCTGTTCAAGTTATCACCGGATGCCTGGTATCTGATGTCCGGAAAGAAGGGCGATTTATTGTCACTACAAACAAAGGTGTTTTCGAATCTGAGTCTTTGGTTATCGCTACAGGCGGACTTTCCATACCAAAGCTCGGCGCAACAGATTTCGGCTACCGGCTTGCAAAGAAATTTGGCTTGAGCATTGCCCAGACTAGACCGGGGCTTGTTCCATTGACGTTCACCAAAGAAGACTTGTCTTTCTTCAACGAATTGAGCGGTGTTTCCCTTGATGCCATAGTCACGTGTAACGGTCAGGCTTTCAGGGAAAATATCCTCTTCACACATCGCGGCCTCAGCGGACCTTCAATTCTCCAGATATCCTCTTACTGGAATCGAGAAAACACAATTTCCATTAACCTTTCACCGGACGTTGATCTCCTGGAATTCCTCAAAGAGAGACACCAATCAGTCAGCGAAATAACGACTGCACTTTCGGACGTTCTCCCAAAGCGTCTTGCGAAGTTATGGTGTGAACGATACGCTTCGTCAAAACCCGTCCTTCATTATTCATTCAAAGAGCTAGGCGCAATTGCTGCACTGCTTCACAACTGGAGGATCACACCGCAGGGCACTGAAGGATATTCAAAGGCAGAAGTCACCTGCGGAGGTGTTGATACAAATGAGCTTTCATCCAAAACAATGGGGGCAAAGCAAGTCCAGGGACTTTTTGTTATCGGCGAGGTTGCGGATGTTACAGGACAACTGGGCGGGTATAACTTTCAGTGGGCGTGGGCTTCAGGATTTGTGGCCGGACAATATGCCTGAGGGAGATTCGTCTGGCAGAGAACAATATTGCTTGGAATGCTGAAAGATGAAAAGGAAGTCGCGGCAGTCTATCCTCGGTGCAGATGACTGGTAGGCAGAGCGGGTGAAAAAAAGAAGCCCCGATTTTGGGGCTTCAATTGAAATCCAGGGTTGTTACGAAACAATAGCACAACTAACGTGCTTCAGGAATATACAACAAGAATCATTGCAAGTCAAGACAGAAACTGATAGTGGTCAGACATCCGGCTCCGCTCCAAAACCTCCAATGAGAATCCTTTCGAATCACACCAAAACCTGTTGTGAAAAAGGAACGTCAGCGCGTATAACAACTGAGGGATAATTTCCCATCAGTGCAAGCCGTTGGATAATATGTTCGTTTGATAGTCTTCGGGGGTATCAATATTGAGGACAACACCCTTTTCGTCAGTCACGGCTTCATAAACATCATCTGGATGATTGCGCACAACTTGTCGCGCTCCGATTGCAGTATCTGCACCCTGCAACTCATCAAAGAGAGCGGACGCAAACAGAACCGGATGACCGCGGCGCCCTTTGTACGACGGCACAATGATATTCTTCCCGGATCGTTGGAATGCGCGAAGCAAATCAGTAATGAGTTGTTGCGTAATGCGAGGGTGATCCACGGGACAGATCAAAGCTGCCTGGAAGACATGCCGTCTGAGTGAACAAAGGCCAGCGATGATCGATGTCAGTTGCCCTTTCTTCCAATGCTCATTGACAACTATCCGGCCATGAAACCAGGAGAGAGATTTCTGTATCACTTCAGCATCCGCCCCCAGAACGACAATGATCTCGGCTATCCCTGCGGATTGTAGTTCGCCTACGATTTGCTGCAGGAATGTCCTCTCACCGATTTTCAGTAGGGCCTTGGGGCTTCCCATCCGATACGAAGCTCCCGCGGCAATGACAATTGCCCCTATCATAAGATGCTTCCTACATCGTCAATGCCATCACTGATTTGCATGTGTGCAATCTATTCTCCGCTTCAGGGAAAACACGAGAATGCAGTCCGTCAATCACCGCATCGGTCACCTCGAATCCTCGATCCGCCGGAAGACAGTGCATATAGATGGAATCTTTCTTCGTGAGCGTCATCTTCTCTTCATCGCAAAGCCAGTGTTTGTACTTCTTGGAGATCTCAAGTGCCTCCTGGGGATTGTGAAAAAGCGATTCAATTCCCCACGACTTTGGATACACGATGTCAGCGCCTTCGAATGCATCGTCCATATTGTCAACAATTTCAAACTTCGTTCCATTCTCCTCTGCCGCTTTCTTTGCGTACTCCACCTCACTCTTCATGAGACTATACTCCGGCGGATGAGCGAGTGCAACATCCAGACCGAACCGCGGCATAAGGGTAATGAGTCCTTGTGGGACAGACATTGGCTTTGCATAGCTCGGCGCGTACGCCCATGATACGGCAATCTTCCTTCCACGAAGATTCTTGCCAAACTCTTCTCGAATTGTCATTAAATCAGCGAGCGCTTGAAAGGGGTGATCAATATCGCATTGCATGTTCAACACAGGAACCTTTGATGCATCCGCAACCTTGCGCATGTAGCTGTTGCCTTCACCTGGAACAAGGTCATGGCGTATCGCAATCGCGTGCCCGTAGCTTGAAAGAATGATACCCATATCCTTAGGGGATTCGCCATGTGCTACCTGGGATGTTTCCGACGAAATGAAGTGTGCGTGGCCACCAAGTTGGGTTAGCCCAGCTTCAAATGAGTTCCGTGTTCGCGTTGACTTATCAAAGAAAAAGAGAAAAGCGGTCTTGTCGGGAAGGTATCGATGTGGCTTCCCCTTCCTGAACATCTTTTTGAGTTCACCTGCCGTCTTCAGCGCAAGCTCTATTTCTTTAACGGACC
>JBGPGQ010000169.1:0-6964 GCA_041483995.1 Bacteroidota bacterium | reverse complement strand
TTGGTGATGAAGGACCGTCTCGCCCAGAGTCTTATGTATTGTTACAGAATTATCCCAACCCATTCAACCCTTCAACGATAATCAATTATCAATTAACAACGAGCGGTCTCGTTACGCTAAAGGTGTTCGATGTGCTTGGCAGAGAAGTTGCAACGTTGGTGAACGAGAAAGAAGAAGCTGGCGACCATCACGCGAGTTTTGATGGAGCAGGACTACCCAGCGGACTCTATTTCTATCGACTTGTTGCTGACAAGTTTGCAACGACAAGGAAAATGTTGTTCTTGAAGTAAATCGACTCTAAGCACAGAAGCTGGCATGGGAATATCGTTTGCTGGAATCCTGATAGGTCTGTCTACGCTGCGCAATTAGATAGAAAATATCACCAAGGTCATTAGAAGAGACTCAAAGGAAGGAACCGTTCCATGAAGCCAGCGAAGAGTGTTCTAGCGCTCCTGGTGATGCTGGCAATATCGTCAGGCGCGTTCGCTCAGCCGCGGTTTGAAGTTCCGCTGAAGATTACCGACGGCGCGTACACATATATGCTGTATTTTGGCATTCTGCCAGAAGGACATTTCTGTATCGATCCGTCGGACACCATCAACGGCCACATCGAGACCTATCTTCCGCCGCCTCCGCTGCCCGGAGTCTATGATGCACGATTCATCTGTCCGCGAAGCAGTTGTGGCCCTTCCTGCTTTGATCAGGGGTCGTCGAGTGATTTCCGGCGTTTCACGAGCACCGCGCAAAAGGACACTTTCACACCAAGGGCACAGATGGGTGAGGGGATGACCGTCTCGTGGCCTTCTGGTCTCTCCGCCTATTCACAGAACTGAGAATGGGAAACATCAATATGTTGACAGATACTTCCGGGATCCTCGGTACGATCTACTCCGGGGGAGTGGTTGTGTCCATCGACCAGACATTACCAGATGTACCTGACAAGTGTGTGTTGAATCAGAACTACCCCAACCCCTTCAACCCATCAACAATTTTATCATTCGATCTTCGTCGCGCTTCACTTGTTACTCTCAAGGTCTTCAATATCCTTGGGCAGGAAGTGAAGACGCTTGTGAACGAGAAAAGGGAAGCCGGGACATACCGGGTAGAGTTTAATGCAGATGGATTGTCAAGCGGTGTATACATTTCTCAACTTCAAGCTCCCAACTTCACCGTTACGAGGAAATTGTTGCTGTTGAAGTGAGTCTGGTGCTTTAAGCCATTAGCCTCGCTGTTTACTTGACAATTGAGCCTTGAAATTGTATATTTTTCAAAGGTTTTCAACGGCGATTCATTGACCATGCAGACAGTGAGGAGGTAAAGACGACTTCAGCAGTCAGGTTCGAATCAATAACAATGGACACGGGAAGCTGAATGCCAAAGTTCTGATACTCAATCAGAACTATGAGCCGATGAGCGTCATCAATGTAAAGAAAGCCATCGTCCTTCTTTATCTCGGGAAAGCGGAACTTATTGAATCCCACCAGACCCGGCAGGTGCACTCTGTTTCCATGGCGATGCCGTTTCCAAGCATCGTCCGGTTGTCCTTCTACGTTCGCGTTCCCTTCAAGAAAATTATCCTTTCAAGAAAGAATATCCTCCGTCGCGACGGTCATCGATGCCAATTCTGCGGGCGCGGAGACGTTCCGTTGACGGTTGACCACGTGATGCCTATTTCGCGAGCGGGGGAAGATACGTGGGAAAATCTTGTTGCCGCGTGCGTGAAGTGCAATAACAGGAAGGGAGACCGGACTCCTGAAGAAGCGCACATGCCGCTGTTGCGCAAGCCAATGCGTCCGAACCACGTTACGTTTATCAGACACTTCGTCGGCACGCTGGATGAGCGGTGGAAGCCGTACCTGTTTCTGAATTGAGGAAAGACCACGGTAGTTGACCACGAAAAAAACCATTCTGAGCGGGATGCGACCAACAGGAAAATTGCATCTCGGTCATCTCGTAGGTGCACTCGAAAGCTGGGTCGCTCTCCAACATGACTACAACAACTTTCATCTTATCGCCGACTATCACGCGCTTACCACGAATCTTGACTCTTCCGACGTTCATCAGAATTCAATTGACATGCTTATTGATTGGCTTGCCGCGGGAATTGATCCGTCGAAGAGCCCGATATTCCGGCAATCAAAAATCAAAGAGCACGCGGAACTGCATTTGATTTTTTCCATGCTCATCACGGCAGCCAGACTTGAACGAAACCCGGCCGTGAAAGATCAGGTCAGGGATTTGAATATCGAAAACGTAAGCTATGGTCACCTCGGTTATCCGGTGCTGCAGGCGGCGGACATTCTTCTCTACAAGGGCGATCTCGTTCCCGTTGGTGAAGATCAAGTCCCGCACGTTGAGATAACGCGAGAGATTGCGCGGCGGTTCAACAATCAATATGGGACCGTGTTCCCTGAACCGGAGGCAAAGCTCACAAAGTTCCCCCGCCTGCCCGGCCTCGACGGGATGGACAAGAAGATGAGCAAGTCTTCAGGCAATACCATCTTGTTGTCGGATTCACCGGACGAGATCAAAAAGAAAGTGCGGACTGCGGTGACCGATCCGTTGAAAGTCCGGAGGAACGATCCCGGCCGTCCCGAGGTCTGCCTGATTTTTACGTATCATAAGAAATTCAACCCGATCGAAGTTCAACAGATCGATACTGATTGCCGGAGCGGCGCACTGGGATGCGTTGACTGCAAAATGCGGGTTGCATCGAGAATCGCCGAGACGCTCACTCCGTTCCGGGAGAAGCGTTCGTATTTTGAGTCTCATACGGATGAAGTACATGACATCCTCAATGACGGAGAGACACGTGGCCGGAGCAAGGCACAAGCCACGATGACGGAAGTTCATAACGTGATGAAATTGGGATAATGCAAAACTATCGGGTTAAATTACAGGACTTTGAAGGGCCTCTTGACCTTTTGCTGTTTTTCATCAAGCGCGATGAATTGGATATCTACAATATTCCCATTGCAAGGATCACGCAGGAGTTTCTCGAATACCTCCACCTGATGGCAACTCTCGATCTTGAAGTTGCGGGCGATTTCATCGTCATGGCGGCCACGCTGATGCAAATCAAGGTCCGGATGCTGCTGCCGAAGGTGGAAGGAGACGAGGCAGAGGAAGATCCACGCGCGGAGCTTGTCAGGAGGTTGATCGAGTACAAACGATTCAAAGAAATGTCGCAGGAGATATCCAAGCTGGAAGATGAACAACGGAAGGTGTATTACCGCAAGTTCTTCCATGCCGATCCGAAAGTCCATACTGAAGAAGATAATGAGGAGATGCTCAAGGATGTCTCACTCTTCAACCTCATTTCCGCGTTCAAGAAGGCCATGGATCAGATGCCGAAGAAAACGATCCATGAAGTGCAACTTCTGAATGTTTCAGTGGAGGAACAGATGAGTTTTACGATGGATTTCATGCGTGTCAACAAAGAGACGACACTGCTGAAACTTGTCGCGCACATGACTGAAAAAGTGCGTATCATTGTTACCATCATTGCGCTTCTTGAAATGACAAAGAACCAGATCATTTCACTGACTGCTTCAGAAGGGGATGACGACATCATCATCAGATCGGTTATACCAACTTTATCACTTCCGGTAACCATGCCATGACAGATCAACACGGGCTTGGATCAAGCATTCCAGGCGTCAAAGAGATTATCGAAGCGTTGCTGTTCGCGACGGATGAACCGCTTTCGTTGAGCCAGGTGATCGACATCTTCAACATCCTCGAAGAAGGAGAACGTCCGAAAAGAATCACCGAGCAAATGATTCTCGGCCATATCGAACAGCTGAATGGTGAATTCGAACAAACCGGCCGGGCGATGCGCATTGTCAAGGTTGCAGGCGGTTACCAGTTTGCCACACTGCCGCAGTTCGGCATCTGGTTGGGAAAAATGGTGAAGGAAAGGTCGAAGCGCAAGCTTTCGATTTCAGCACTGGAAAGTCTCGCGGTCATTGCGTACAAGCAGCCTGTGACCAAACCGGAGATCGAAGCCATCAGAGGAGTGAATGCGGATTATGTACTGAGAACCTTGCTCGAACGCAGCCTTGTTACGATCGTTGGGCGAGCTGCAACACCGGGTCGCCCTTTACTGTACGGCACCACGAAGGAATTTCTGAAACACTTCGGCATCAATGATCTCTCCGAACTTCCCAAGCCGCGCGAGATTGAAGAACTGATGGCGGAAGCAGAGTTTGAAGTTGAAAAACAAATGCTGAAGGAACTTGAAGAAAAAGCCGCGGGTGCTGACGATGGTGAAGACAATGATGGAAAGATCGTTGTGAGTGAGGATGGTAAGTTGCGCGAAGTTGACAAAGATATCACTCCCGATATTGACGAGTTGTCAAGAGATCCCGAGTAGGTACACACACAGTCCAATTTTTTCACATCTCGGGGTGCTCACACCCCGATTTTCGTTTTTGAATATATGCGCCGAACCCAAAAACCTGAACCTGTAGAACTTATCCGCATCAACCGTTTTCTCAGCATGTGCGGGGTTGCCTCTCGCCGCCATGCGGACACGCTTATCCTTGAAGGTAAAGTCACCTTGAACGGAAGCATTCTATCCGACGTGGGAACGAAGATCAATCCCAAACGCGACAAAGTGTTTGTTGACGGCAAACAGGTCTCGCAAGTCCATGACTACCTGTACCTCGTCATGAACAAACCCAAGGATACGATTACGACGCTCAGCGACGAGCGCGGAAGAACAACGGTTATGAGTCTTCTTCATTCAAAGCAGCGCGTCTATCCCGTTGGCCGTCTCGACAGAAATACCACGGGCGTTTTGTTGTTCACCAATGATGGTGACTTCGCCAATCACCTGATGCATCCAAAACACGAAGTCACAAAGTCATACCAGGTAAGCTGTGAAACAGCTGTTGCGCGTGAACATGTGGAGAAACTCAGGAAAGGTGTGCGACTTGATGATGGAATGACGTCCCCCGCTGAAGTCTATGTATTGCCCGGCGGAAAGGGGAAGGAAATCGGGATCATCATCCATGAAGGCCGGAACCGTCAGGTACGGAAGATGTTTGAAAAGTTAGGCTATGAAGTAAAGAAACTCGACAGGGTTGCGTATGGACCAGTCAGCAAAGAAGGTCTCGCACGCGGCGAAACACGAAGTCTTACAAACTCAGAAGTAAAAAAACTCAAAGATATGGCAGGTGTGATATGACAAAGCAATGGATGCTCGTTCTCACGATTTGTGCCTTGGTTATTGATTCTTTTGCTCAATATCCAGAGAAGCTTTCTGTTCTTCTGGATACACGTTCTGCAAAGTTGGTACAGTCTGCCAAAGTACTGGCAATGGGAGATGCGAGGAAAACGTACCTGCACTTCGTCGAATCGGTGACTAAGGAATTGAGAGCTGTTGGTGACAACGCAACGGCTGCGCGCATCACTGATGCGATGATGGATCCTTCGGCAAAATTTCCCAGAACGGAGTTCGCCTGGATAACGCATTCCTTCGCACGGGATTTTTACAAGGATGAAATCATCAGGGAAACGGCTGCACTCGTCAGATTCAAAACATTTGCGACGGATGTTCCGAACCGGCAAAATCCGGAATTTATCAAGCAAAAGGAATATCTGCATTCACTTGCAACAAAGCTTGGGCTCATGTTCAAGGATGTCGATGGCTACGTGCAGGAAATCTGGATTGGTGAAGGGAAGGAATCCTTCGGTATTATGTCGCACTCCGATGTCCAGCCGGTGGAACCAAGTGAATGGACGAACGATCCGTGGAGCGGTGATGTTATTGACGGGAAAATCTGGGGACGCGGTTCTGTGGATGATAAGGGGCCGATTGTTGCGGTCATGTACGGCATGCGTGCGATTCTCGACAGCGGGCTGCCGCTCAAGAAAAAAATCATTCTGCTTGTTGGTACGGACGAAGAGTCGGCCAATGAAGATGTGACGACATATCTGAAGGATAACAAAGCCCCCGATCAAACGATTGTCGTGGATTCCAACTTCCCGGTAATTTGTGCTGAAAAGGGTTGGGGCGGAATCTGGTTGAAGTTGCTGTGTAGGAGAACGCTGCCAACAGGGCAAGGCTTGTGGCTTGCTGACGTACATGCCGGGTTTTCTCCGTCCATCGTTCCCGGAAAGGCAATTGCGAAGTTAGTAAATGTCGGAGGTTCTGCTGAGGGAGCAAGCCAGATGATTCAAGCGAAGGCAAAGGAATTTACAGCGAAGCGAAAAGGCGCCCAGATGACCGTTGAAACCATGGGCGATACGATCGTTGTTACCGCCCAAGGCAAATCCGTCCATTCGAGCGTGCCGGCGACCGGGCACAATGCACTTATGGACCTCCTCGTATTCCTTGACCGCGATCTGAAGCCGATGGAGAATGACATCTCGCTCATGACAAAGTTTGCTGCAAAGTATGTTGGATTTGAATTGAACGGGAAGAGTCTTGGCATCGCGTACACTGACAGCTTCATGGGCCCGCTCACAGTTGCAGCAGATATGTTCCAGGTATCCGATACCGTGATGTTTATGTTCAACTTTCGCACTCCGAAAGGTATTGCGACTGCCGACATTGAGAAGCAATTGCAAAAGCGCTTTGATGAGTTCGGGAAAAAGTATGGAGTGAAGTTTTCAGACAGACGCTATGTCGGCCAGCCGTTGTATAACGATCCGAACACTCCGTTCATCCAGAAACTGTTGGTGATTTACAATTCCATCACCAAAGAGACCAGAAAGGCGCAATCGATTGGCGGTGGCACGTATGCTCATCGCATTCCAAACGCGGTTGTGTTCGGTCCTGCCATGCCGGACGAAGAATACCTCGGCCACCAACCGAACGAATACTTCAAGGTCAGCACACTCATCCGCAACATAGAAATCTTGACCAACACGATGGTTGAGTTTGGGATGTGAATGTGATGGATAGTAACAATATGATGATTGCTGGTGAACGCACGGTCCAAGATTGGAAAATCTT
>JBGPGQ010000168.1:0-6989 GCA_041483995.1 Bacteroidota bacterium | reverse complement strand
TTTTGCAGAATCCGCTGTGAGACGATGTCATTTGCTTCCGCAGTTTCAAATACGACAGGTGCCAATGAAGCTATATCAAACTTTTCCTGATAAATTGCGGCAATGATCTGTTCTCTTGTTTCCCAATGGAACTTCCTTGCAAACACGTCGCGCAATTTTCCTGAATCCCCCCTGCTATCAAAATGCATGGCAACGGCATTCAACGCTTCACGACCGATGTAATACCCGCTCCCCTCATCGCCGATCACTCTGCCCCATCCACCAACGTGCACGATGTCTTTTCGCTGAGTCTTCCCAACGACGATGGAACCGGTCCCGGCAATGATGACCACACCGGGTTCACCACCAAACGCGCCTTCCAAGGCGACCCGTGCATCAGTTTCAATTACTATGGGTAGACCCTTTGGAGCCTGCTTTGAAAAAGCGGCATCGATGGACTCATGGATACGTTTCCGGTCGGCTTCCCTGCCTACGCCCGAAATGCCCATCACGATGGCACTCAGCTCACCCGGCTCGCAGCGCACATCTTCACAGGATTTTTTGATCAGGTCGGAGAGTTGTTTGATGGAGGAATCAAAACCGACAACATTGGGGTTTGTGGCGCCCACTTCGCGGCGAGAAAGTATGTTGCCTTCATCATCTGATACGAGACCAATGCTCTTGGTCCCGCCTCCATCGACACCAAGAACGAGCAGCCTGCGACTCATCTGGATATACTTAGAATTCCATGGTCAATCCCGCAAGCGGGGATTGCACATCAGGGGTGATTGAATCATCTTCTCACCTGTTTTTCTTGAGGATGAGAAGAAATTTTTCTTAATCTACCAAATTGAGGTGTGATAAGCAAGGTTGGGAATGAAGCCGAGCTGCGCTGAGGCCGTAGATTGGTCAGCGCGTGAGACTGCCGTTAGCTGCCGTGAGCGTATTCTTCATCAGCATGGCAATTGTCATGGGGCCTACTCCACCGGGAACAGGAGTGATTGCTTTTGCAACGCGGGAAGCTGATTCAAAATGCACGTCGCCCACAAGTCGTGAGCCGCCCTTTGCAGTAGCATCGTTGATGCGGTTAATGCCAACGTCGATCACCACACAGCCGGGTTTGAGCATATCACCGGTAATCGCCTCGGCCTTGCCAACCGCAGCGATAACAATATCGGCCTGTCGTGTAAACTGCGCGATATCCTTTGTTCCCGTATGGGCTACGGTCACCACTGCGTTTGCGCCTTTTTGTTTCTGCAGAAGAATGTTGAGAATGGGTTTGCCAACAATATTGCTGCGGCCAACAACAACAACATGCTTGCCGCCGGGATCATTGCCGCTGCGGATGAGAAGCTCCTGTACTCCAGCGGGCGTACAGGGACGAAGACATGGCTCTCCAATAACGAGTCGACCGACGTTGATGGGATGAAACCCGTCTACATCTTTGTTGCAATCGATTGCTTCAATGACCTTGCTCTCATTGATATGACCCGGCAGCGGAAGCTGGACGAGAATGCCGTGAATCTTTGGGTCGTGATTGAACTTGTTGATGAGCTCAAGCAACGTGGCTTGAGAAACGGTTGCGGGAAACTTTTCGGTGACCGAATAAAATCCCATCTCATCGCATGCCTTCCCCTTGGAATGCACGTACACTTGCGATGCAGGGTTCTCACCGACGAGGATGAACGCGAGGCCCGGTGTAATGCCGCGGTCACGCTTCAGCAGTTCGGCTGCCTGTTTGACTTCGGCTTTTATCTGCTCGGCAATTGCCTTGCCATCTATGAGTTGAATCACGACTTCACCATCTTTCTTTGTGTCTTCGTGTCTATGTGGTGATCTTCAAAATGCTAACCACAGAAACACAAAGGCACAGAGCAAAATCCAAATTTGATTGGCTAAATCAACTCTTAATTTTCGACTATAGATTTATCCAAATGCCGGAAACACCACACTCTCCATCTTCAGCGCTCTACCTGTTTCGGCATCTGCCTGCACGTACACTCCGCACAAACGGACATCGTGCGATGCTACCTCATACTTATGCGGCGTTTGCAACATCATCCGCTTCATGGCAAGTTCTTTCTTCATCCCAAGGATCGAATCATACGGCCCTGTCATTCCGACGTCGCTCTGGAATGCAGTGCCGCGGGGAAGAATTCTCCCGTCTGCCGTTGGAGTGTGAGTGTGCGTGCCCATTACTGCAGTTACCTTACCATCGAGGTGCCAGCCCATTGCCATTTTCTCCGCTGTTGCATCGGCGTGAAAATCCACAAAGACGACCTTCGTTTCTTCCATCATCTTCGCCACCGCCCAATCCGCAGCCTTGAACGGATCATCGATCGGTTGCATGTACACGCGGCCCTGGATATTCAGCACCCCGGCCTTTCCTTTTTCACCAAGGTCGACAACAACGAACCCGCTTCCGCCATTCTCACGCGGGTAGTTGAGCGGACGCAGAATGCGCCTGTCGCTGCCAAGCACTTTCCGGCTGTCCCACCTGTCCCATACATGGTTGCCAGTGGTGATAACATGCGTACCGAGCTCAAAGATTTTCTTTGCATGCTCTTCGGCAATGCCTTTGCCTTCCGTAGTATTCTCGCCATTGATGATGAGAAGATCGACTTCGTATTTCTTGACGTAGCCGGGGACGAGAGTGATGGCGAGGTCAAGACCTGGCTGGCCAACGATGTCACCGACAAAGAAAATGTTCAGAGTTTTGGGCACGGGATCCAAATGAAGTGTCGAACAACGGAATATTGGGAGCCAATATAGAGAGATTCGAATCCAAAAGATAGAAAAAAAATCCCGCCCTGGATCCGGCGGGATTTGGTTACAACGGTATGTTCAAAGGCTACTTGATTTCTTCGAACTCAGGCTGGAAGTTTTTCACTTCTTCGACGATGACGTCCACGATTTCGGATTCCTTGACGCGACGGATGACTTCTCCTTTGCGATAGAGAATGCCGACCCCCTTTCCAGCCGCAATACCAATGTCAGCTTCGCTCGCTTCGCCCGGTCCGTTCACGATACATCCGAGCACCGCAATCTTCACCGGCTTCTTGACGCCTTCAAGTCGTTTTTCCAGTTCCGCCATGATGCTGAACAGATCAACTTCCAGCCTGCCGCATGTTGGACAAGCGATCAATTCCACATTACGTGAAGCAAGACTGAGCGAGCGTAGTATTTCCTTGCCGACTTCTATTTCTTTGACCGGTTCATCAGTAAGCGAGACGCGAATCGTATCTCCGATTCCTTCGGAGAGGAGCGTGCCGATACCGACTGCTGATTTGATTGTCCCAATTTTGGTAGTGCCTGCTTCGGTCACACCAAGATGCAACGGAATATCCGTTCGTTCTGCAACAAGCCTGTACGCTTCAATCATCAAACGGACGTCCGTCGATTTCACGGAGACAATCACGTCCTTGAAACCAAACTCATCGCAAATACCGACGTGGCGCATGGCGCTCTCGTACAATGCTTCAGCCGTAGGATAACCGTGTTTGTTCAGGATATCTTCTTCGAGTGAGCCGGAATTCACACCGATCCTGATCGGTATGCCCTTGTCTTTTGCAGCCGCAAGAACCTGATTGATACGGTCGCGGTTCCCGATATTTCCCGGATTGAGACGCACCTTTGCAACATTAGCCTCAATGGATTTCAGCGCCAGGACATGATTAAAATGAATATCAGCAACAACAGGAATTGGCGACCGGCGGACAATCTCCGCCATCGCGTCGGCCGCTTCCTTGTCGTTCACTGTTACACGCACTATATCGCATCCTGCCTCCGCCGCTGCAACGATCTGCGCCACGGTTGCTTTCACATCGCTGGTCTTTGTCTTGGTCATCGTCTGGACGGAAATGGGAGCTCCGCCACCGACTTTGATCCCGCCGATCATCACTTGTCGTGTTTTCCTTCGCACACCAACTTTGTAGGTTGGATGAGGAACAGCGGGTTGTTCGTTCGTAAGATTGAGAACAGGGATTTCCATGTGGGTTAGTGTATTTTCTTGCTTGCTTCGTTCAGGATGCGTTTCTCATCGTCTGATAGACTTTGATACCCACCCTTGCTGATCTTGTCCAGAATTGCGTCGATGGTTTCCTGGCTGACCTCTTGATCGTCATCCCTCGGTCGACCTGTTTTGATATCATAAAATGTCGCGTCGCTTATGTCACCCCGTCGCGTGCGGATGGTTCTTGCACGCTCGTAAGGGACCTGGGTGTTTCCACGAAAACGGTCCCACCAGGAACCAACGGGTATCAATCCTGTAAGTCCAAGCATATAGACAAATCCGACCGCCGCGCCGCCAAGATGCGCGAAGTGTGCAATTCCATCGGATGTACCCGTAACGCCGTAGAACAATTCAAGGCCCATGTAAATCGCAACAAAGTATTTCGCGCGAATTGGTAAGAGGAAATACAAATAGATCGGACGATCGGGAAAGAGCATGCCGAATGCAACCAGGATTCCGAAAACAGCGCCGGAAGCCCCGACTGTTGGAGCGCCCTGGCCCAGAAGCGGTGTGACAAGGAGATTGGCAATGCCCGCACCGAGGCCACACACGAGATAGTATATGAGGAACTGCTTCGACCCCCAATTGTTCTCCAATTCCATGCCGAACATCCAGAGCGCCAGCATGTTGAAGAAGAGATGACCGAGACCGCCGTGCATGAACATGTATGTGAAAAGCTGCCACGGCCAGAAATTTGTGCCAATGGGCCAAAGAGCGAAGTAATACGTAAACAATCCGTGCTCACCGCCAATTTGCACGCCTGCAATTTTGAATGGCGAGAGGAAAAACTCCGAAAGAAGCCATACAGCAGTGTTGCTGATCAGCAGTGATTTGATAACAGGAGGGAAGAAACTGAATCCCCCAAATAAACTCGGACGAAAATATGACGACATCAGGTTCTCATGACTTGATTGACCACTCTACCTAACACGGTACCGCCGGCATTAGTTCACTTTTTGTCCAACGCAGCAAGACCGGGAAGTTTTTTCCCCTCAAGGAATTCAAGCGACGCCCCGCCACCTGTGGATACATGAGAAATGGAACTCTCAAAACCACCCTGTGTGATGGCAGCAACGGAATCACCGCCGCCGACAATTGTGGTCGCCCCTGCCTTTGTCGCTTCAGCCAGCAACCTTGCCACTTCCATCGTACCATTGGCAAAGTTCGGCATTTCAAACACACCCATAGGGCCGTTCCACACGATTGTCTTTGCTCGTCGGACTTCAAGATTGATTAGTTTCACGGTCTCCGGACCAATATCCAATCCGCGCCAACCGACGGGAATTTTCCCTATAGGGACGACTTTTCGCTGAGCCTCATTGTCAAATCTGTTTGCAACAACACAGTCGATGGGCAGAATCATGCGGAGATGTTTTTCTTTGATGGTGTCGAGGATTTTCCGCGCAAGCCCCACCTTATCCGCCTCAACAATCGAGTCGCCAATCTCCAACCCCTGTGCCTGGAGGAATGTAAATGCCATTCCTCCTCCTATCACGAGTGCATCAATTTTTGAAATCAGGTTCTCGATCACTTCTATTTTACCTGATATTTTTGCCCCGCCCAGAATTGCGACATACGGCCTGCTGGGGTTTTGCACTGCTTTGCCAAGGTACTCAATTTCTTTCTGCATGAGATAACCGGCAACCGCGGGTTTAAGAAACTTCGTTACACCTTCCGTTGAAGCATGGGCGCGATGCGCTGTCCCAAAGGCATCATTCACGTACACATCGCCATAGCTTGCAAGCTCCTGTGCGAACTTTGGTTCATTGAGTTCTTCCTCGACATGAAACCGAAGGTTTTCGAGCAGCAGGCATTCTCTGGGTTTCAACTCGTCGACCATTTGCCGGGTGGCTCTACCTATACAATCCTTCGCAAACTTGATCGGCATACTGAGCAGAGTCCCCAAATGGTCCGCAACAGGACGTAATGAGAATTCCAGGTTCACTTGTCCCTTTGGTCTCCCAAGATGGCTCATAAGGATCGGGGTGCCACCCTTCGTCAGAATCTTCCGTATTGTGGGAAGAGATTCGGCAATACGAGTGTCATCGGAAATTTTCAAGTCCGAAGTCATGGGCACATTGAAGTCCACACGAACAAGAACTTTCTTCCCTTCGAGCGATATGTCATCTATGGTAAGCGTGTTCATGCAATCTTTTTCAGCAAGTCCACAACTCGGCAGGAGAATCCCCACTCATTATCATACCAACCGAAGACTTTTACCGTAGAACCGAGTGCCATCGTCAGCTTGGAATCGAAAATACACGAGTGCTCATTGCCGATAATATCGGCAGAGACAAGCTCATCTTCAGAATACTCGAGAATACCCTTCATGGATGTTGAGGCTGCACTTTTCATTGCCTCATTCACCTGTTCCTTTGTCGCCGGTTTTTTAAGAGTGGCTACAAAATCAGTGATCGAAGCATCCGGAGTGGGAACGCGTAGGGAGAAGCCGTCTAATTTTCCCTTCAGATCCGGAATTACTTTGCCAACTGTCCTCGCGGCACCGGTTGTTGTTGGGATGATTGAGAGTGCTGCCGCGCGGGCGCGTCGCATATCTTTGTGAGGAAGGTCGAGCAGGCGCTGGTCATTCGTATACGAGTGTATTGTCGTCATGAAGCCATGCTCAACGCCAAAGTTCTGGTGCAATACCTTTACCATCGGGGCAAGACAGTTTGTTGTGCATGACGCGTTGGAAACGAATTGCTCTTTGCCGGTGAGAACATTGTCGTTCACACCCAAAACAACCGTGGCATCGATTTCGTCTTTTGACGGGGCTGTGAGCAAAACCTTTTTTGCACCGGCCTTGATATGAAGTCCGAGCTGTTCACGACTCGTGAAAATTCCGGTTCCTTCGATCACCAAGTTTGCTCCGAGTTCCTTCCAGGGAAGTTTTGCGGGATCTTTTTCCGCTGTTACCTTGAATCTCTTTCCATCAACGACAATCGCATCAGCTTCCGCTGTCACGGTTCCTTTGTACTTCCCATGAACTGAATCATAC
>JBGPGQ010000167.1:0-7039 GCA_041483995.1 Bacteroidota bacterium | reverse complement strand
TGGCAAACAAGAACAACGGTGATCCCGGAGGATGGGGGACCTGCATCAGTTTCGCTGCTGCTATGAACTCTCCCACGTCCCAAAACACCACCGTCGGCGCCAGCGTCCTGTAATACGTTACCAACGATACCAACAATACCACCATCGCTCCAATACGATTCATTAGCTTGTGAGTCATATCTGTTTCCTTTCGGTCGACTTACGGCATCAACCGTTCGCTGATTTCATCGCACAACAAATAGCCTTTCGCGGTAAGGAGAAGCGACTCATTCTCCAGCACAATTCTGTTTTCTTGAGCAAGCTGGTCGATAATATCCTTGTGCCGATGCATGAGATCAAACCCATAATCGATCCTGAGTTTCCGAAGATCGACACCATCGCTTCGTAATCCCAATAAGATTCTTTCTACAATAAGGTCATTGCGACTCACAGACTCATGGGTTACAAGTGGCAGTTCATTCCGCTGCAAAGAAGCATTATAGTGTGAGATGTTTGAAATGTTCCACCACCGTCGGCCAGCCGGATCATCTGAATGTTTCCAGAATGAATGCGCAGATGGTCCAAAGCCAAGGTAGTTTCCATGGGCCCAATAATTGTAGTTGTGTCTGGACCTGAGTCCGGGTCTTGCATAATTCGAGACTTCATAGTGCTCGTAACCGACGGCAGCCATAAATTCCATAGTGAACTCATAGAACTCGGCTTCCTGTTCAAGTGGCGCGGGAGACACCTGTTTTGCATTCACCATCCTGGCAAGTGGTGTGCCTTCTTCCACTATGAGTCCATATGCTGAAACATGTTCAGGTTGCAGACCAAGTCCCATTCGAAGATTCTCCGCCCATCGCTCGATGGTTTGCCCGGGCAACGCATAAATAAGGTCAATATTCAGGTTATCGAAGCCAGCCTGGCGCGCCAGTTCAACACAACGGATCGCTTGCGCCCTATCATGAATACGACCGAGAAATTTCAGCTCGTCTTCATGGAATGATTGGATGCCAATGCTTAGTCGATTGACGCCAAGGTTTCGATACGCGGACAGTTTTTCCGGAGTAACTGTACCGGGATTTGTTTCAAGAGTGATCTCTGCATCGCCTCTCACAGCAAACGTTGCATGCAGACGAGAGAGTACAGCTTCGAGCTGTTGTGGAGTAAGAAGCGAAGGTGTTCCACCCCCGAAAAAAATCGTGTCGAATTCTACCCCTCTGCCATAGTCAGCATACATTTCTATTTCCCGATGCAGCGCCACGATAAAATCATCCATAGGCGAGACGTTTTCCACTGAATAGAAATCACAGTACACGCACTTTTTTTCGCAGAACGGAATATGGAGGTACAGGGATGGCATTATTTCATCTTACAAGAGTGCCAATTCTTCTCAACCGGACGGACAGCAGTTTTTCAAACCAACTATCGGAAGCAACGGAGTCCTCCGACGACCAATAGATTGCAAGAGCCTTTCCTATGATGAGATCGCGAGGGACATAGCCCCAAAACCGGCTATCAAGACTGTTATCTCTGTTGTCTCCCAACATGAAATAATAGTCTTTATCTACCCGATATGTTTTTGCAGAAACACCATCGATGTACACTGGCCCCCCTTGTGCATAAGATACGATGTGACCTTCGCGCCCAATCAACTTCTCCCACACATAGATGTCCTTCTCATCGAAAGAGAGTGCATCGCCTGCTTTCGGGAGTACAACGGGACCGTAATTGTCCCCATTAAATGGTGCGCCAATCGGATACACTCCATAGTCTCTGAAACCTTTCGGACGTATATTCTCTCGGTCCAGCTTCGCCCCTGGGGGTAGCGCGAACTCTTGAGAATTTACGTACACCCTCTTGTCAATAATCTTTACCGTGTCACCCGGAATACCAATGCAACGCTTTACAAACTCGGTTGTTCCTTGATGCATACCTTCGTCTAGGTTACCCGGATACTCAAATACTACCACATCGCCTCGTTGCGGTTCCGTAATAGCAGGGAACGTCATGTACGGTAACTTGATGCCGGTGAAAGGGATGTACGATGGAGTTCGTGCGCCATATATGAATTTATTCACCAATAAAAAATCACCAACCAGTATTGTATTCTCCATAGAGCCAGTCGGAATTTGATAAGCCTCTACGACGAACGTCTTGAGGAAAAGAGCCACTAGAACTGTAAGGCCAAAAACCTCAATGTAGTCGCGAACCTTTCCCTTACGTGGCAACTCCTTGGCCTCAGACGGTTGCGCCAAGAAACCGCCGGGTTCATGGGTCATTCGGCTGTCTATCTAATGAGAGTGCCTATTCTGCCAAAGCGGATCGAGCCGAGTTTTTCAACGAAATTCAAGAAGGGCTCGTCCGGATCCCATGACCAATACACAACCATTGGCGTACCGACGATATTTTCTTCGGGAATGAACCCCCAGAAGCGTCCATCAAGGCTGTTGTCACGATTGTCACCCATACCAAAAAGATAGTTGTGTTCAACAACATACGAAGTAGTCGGCGCGCCATCAATGACAATACGACCTTGCTCATCGAGGCGTACGGCATGTCCCTCACGCCCGATAAATGTCCGCCATTGATCAAGGTTGTTCAAGCTTAATTGCACAACCTGGCCTTTGGACGGCACAACAACAGGCCCCCAATTATCTTCATTGTATGGCATGCCCTTCGGGAAAATGCGTGGATCTGCAAGCCCCGGAGGCATGATATTGTAGTTGTTGAATTTCATGTTTCGCGGAATGGGGGCAGGTTTCCCATTCACATGTACTACTCGATTAATCACCTGAACAGTATCGCCGTTTAACGCCATGGCGCGCTTCAGGTAAAACATGAATTCCGGCGAACGAATTTCATCACGCTGACCTGGAAACTCGAAAACAATTACATCATTGTGTCGGACGTGTCTGAACGCTGGCAGTCTGAACCATGGAATGTGAACATTTGTGAAAGGGATTGTTCGTGGCGTTGTACCCCCGTAGATGAACTTGTTCACGAACAGAAAGTCGCCCGCCATGATTTCGTTTTCCATCGAACCTGTGGGGACTTCAAACGATGCCAGCACAAAACTATTGAGAAAGAAAAACGACACCAGAACAAACACGGCATCCTTCAGGAAATCCTTCACCGACTGCTTCTTCGGCGCTTCATTCTTCTTTCGTTGCATTTCTTGTTCTTCCTTAGCCATAGGTCTCCAGTTTAGAATGAATATTTACTCGTCACCCATTGAAAGAACCGCAAGAAATGCCTCCTGCGGAATCTCAACTCGTCCGACCTGTTTCATACGTTTCTTCCCATATTTCTGTTTCTCCAGTAGTTTTCGTTTGCGACTAATATCGCCGCCATAGCATTTCGCAATAACATTCTTCCGCATTGCAGAAATCGTTTCTCTGGCGACAACCTTGCTCCCGATGGCCGCCTGAATTACCACCTCGAACATCTGACGGGGAATGAGCTTGCGCAGTTTTGTGCAGAGCTTTTTTCCCCACTCGTGGGCTTTGTCTCTGTGGACGATGGACGAAAATGCATCGACTGACTCGCCATTGAGGAGGATATCAAGCTTTACCAGGTCGGACTCCCGAAAGTCCAGAAGGTCATAGTCAAACGACGCGTATCCGCGACTTGTGGATTTGAGTTTGTCGTAAAAATCAAAGATGATCTCTGAAAGCGGCATCTCAAAATGAATGTCAGCACGTGTGGGATCAAGGTAGGTTGTGTTCCTGTACACACCTCTTCGCTCCATACACAGCTTCATGATGTTGCCAACGTACTCCGTGGGCACAATGATTTGTGCTTTGATGTATGGCTCTTCAACTTTTTCAATTTCTCCAAGGTGCGGCATATACGATGGATTATCAACAAGAACAATATCTCGGTTTGTTTTGGTTACTCTGTATTCAACGTTGGGAACAGTGTTGATGATGTTTTGATTGTACTCGCGCTCAAGCCGTTCCTGCACAATCTCCATGTGTAGGAGACCAAGAAAGCCGCAACGGAAGCCGAAACCCAGAGCAGTCGACGTTTCAGGTTCGTACACCAACGACGAATCATTAAGTTTCAACTTATCAATGGAAGCTCGCAGGTCTTCAAAGTCCTCTGCATTTGTAGGATAGACTCCACTGAAGACCATTGGTTTAACAACTTTGTATCCGGGCCAGGGGGCACTTGCGGGATTTGATGCGGATGTAACCGTATCACCAACTTTTGTGTCGTGCACATCCTTGACGCCAGCGATCAAGTAACCAACATCTCCTGCAGCAAGGCTGCCGGTTCGAGACCGTTTCATCTCAAGCACACCCACTTCTTCCGCCTCAAATGTCCTTCCGTTATGAAAGAACATCACCTTTTCGCGTTCATTCAAAGTTCCTTCAAAAACACGCAGGTACACTATGGACCCTCGATAGATATCAAAGACCGAATCGAAAATAAGAGCGCGCAGCGGAGCAGTTTGGTCACCTTTTGGAGACGCAATGCGGGATACCACCGCCTCAAGAATCTCATCAATGCCGATGTTTGACTTCGCACTCGCCATGAGGATTTCGTCATCACTACATCCAATCAAATCTTTGATCTGGTGTTTTACCGTATCGATCATCGCACTGGGAAGGTCAATTTTATTGATGACCGGGATAATTTCCAAGCCGGCATCGATAGCGAGGTATAGATTGCTTATGGTTTGTGCTTCAACACCCTGCGATGCATCAACAATAAGAATGGCTCCTTCGCATGCAGCAAGCGAGCGGGACACCTCGTAAGAAAAGTCCACATGCCCGGGAGTGTCAATGAGATTGAGTGTATAGTTCTTGCCGTCCTTTGCATCATAGTGCATCTGTATGGCATGCAGCTTGATCGTAATCCCGCGCTCTTGCTCCAAATCCATATCATCCAGTACCTGGTTGAATTTCATTTCACGCGGGGTAATAGTCCCGGTACGCTCCAACAGGCGGTCTGCGATCGTAGACTTTCCGTGATCAATATGCGCAATAATGCAAAAGTTTCTAATGCTATCCATTAACACTGTGTTACGTCTGTCATCAGTAGGAGGAGATGAATTCGAGAAATCGCTGTCTCTACTAATGCAAAGTCCGCCCCAATTGAGTCGGGACGGACTTGCTCAAAACATGGGAAAATGCAATGGAAATATACGCTATTGACCTTATAGTTGCAATCCCACCAAACAAAGAAGCCACCCTCGTTTGAGAATGGCCTGTGTGCGAACATTAGGTTAAGTATTATTTTACCAGCATCATCGTTTTTGTCAATGTGGACGCACCAACTCGCAAACGATAGAAATACACGCCGCCTGAAAGTCCGCTCCCATCAAAGCTTACTGTTTTCAACCCTGTTTTCTGAATCCCATCAACAAGTGTTACCACTTCACGACCGAGAATATCATACACGTTCAAACTGACATGCTGATTTTGAGGAACAACATACTGAATTCTCGTTGCGGGATTAAACGGGTTAGGATAGTTTTGATCAAGCCGAATAGTGTTTGGCAACTCATTGAAATTGTCAACTTTTGTCATCGAGATATAGTTCATGACGAAATTGACATTTGTGACGTTGTATGTATTCGGGGGTATCGTTACACCCATCTCAAGCCCATCATATCCATCCCGATCCATGATCAGTGTATATGGCCCGATGGAAAGGGCATCAATGCCGTATTCTCCGGACGCGACAGTCAGGCCAAAACCGGCCATTTGCCCGCTTGGATCTTTTGCCACAATCCTGCTACCTACAACTGGTACACCTCCCGAAGAACTAATTATCCCGCTAAGGTGTGTGATACCTGTGCTGTTGATCTGAAGAAGGCCAACATTGATCGCTGTCCCCATTAGACTACCTGGAACAATGATGCTGTCTGCCTCAGTCCAATGTACTATGCCGTACTCGTTCTGTTTGAAAAAGGCCGGCACGTATCCGCTGAATGGAACTGCAAGCACAACGTAGCCCCCGTCTTCAACGTTTGTGATTTCATAAGCACCAGTCGCGTTCGTGTGTGCAAATCTAATGAGTGGTCCTGTTGTAATGTTGGGAGGACGGGGAAATAGGATAACGCGAGACGCTACCCCGTTTCCGCTTGTGTCCTTCACAACTCCCTGGATTGAATATGGGGATGAGGGAGCCACCCTGAGAGAAAAATCTATATCGTTTGTTTCATCACCAACGGTAATGAGATTTGCACGTGTCGGGTCATAGGTGTCGTCAAAATACTCTGGCAAATAACCAATCTTCGTTGCAACAGCCACGTAACCACCACTGGGTACCAATGCATGATAGTGTCCAAACTGATCGGTCACGCCGCTCCAGAGCACTCCGCGGGTATACCCAATTCCAGGTAAATCCCGAACTTCGTTTCCGAGGCCCGGTGGGTCCCCCGTTGTTGCAGCAATGGAGTCCATGGATTGTATTGAACGCATGATGGCAACCGTTGCGTTCTGCAATGGAATTCCGAGTTCATTGGTGACAAGGCCGCTAACTGACGCGATGCGTGGTGGAGAAAATGTGGCAAGGGCGAAGTTTGCAACAAAAAAAGATTCCTCGGTTACTTCTACTGGTGTGGCTAGAAACGGTTCAGAAACATTGTCATACCACTCCGATCGACAACCTGGAGGAAAATTGTTTGGTTGTTCCGCCCGAATCAGGTATCTCCCGGTATCCAGACGGGCTTCGTATTGTCCCTGTGTATCTGTAATCGCGAACAAGGGAGACCATGTCCAATGACCACCCTGACGAAAGAATCGAATCCGGATTCCTTCAATAGGTAAACCTGTGGAATCCGCAACAACGGTACCCTGTATCGTTCCTCGCGGATCGCCCGAGGTACCGTTCGCATTTGCTGTCGCCATATTGCTGGGCTGACTCTCGACAAAACCTGTATCGGACCAGGCAACGGAAGTAACATAATAGAAATAAGCTACTCCGGGAAAGACCCCTTCGTCATGAAATGAGAGGTTTGGCGAAATACCAATTCGCTGAAAGTGCGAACCATTTCCAATCGATCGATACACATTGAAATGCCAAGTCCCAAAAGGTGCATTCCACG